>CAJWPW010000108.1 GCA_913045415.1 uncultured Fidelibacterota bacterium
ATCATTCATCCTGAAGAGAGTGAAAAAGCATTGAAATTATTTCAAAGCTTGGGCTATAATGTTAATCTTCATATCTTATCTGCGGGACACAAGATTCCGCTTAGTGCCAACAACCTGATCCAACAATTTATTTTGGCAATTTAACTTTTTCATCTTTACATGGTCATGTATTAGGAATATGAATTAATTTTTACTAAATGTCCAATAAACCACTTTCCAGGAGAGATTTTTTTAAAGGAAGGAAAACTTCCCACCCAGAGCTCGAGCGGCTTAATCCAAATTGGCCCACAAAGCGAGTCGCTAAACTCATTCGGAATAATTTAAAGAAAAACTCTCCTATTTATCACCCACCAAAGGTGGATGAATTACCACCCGTCCTTCCAGTAACCCATAGTACGGAATCATTGCAGGTTGTTGATTGGGACATGGGCGCTACAAGGCATCTATTATGCAGAACTATGTTTGGTCCTAAATACCCTGAAATAAAAGAGGCTAGTGAAAATCCCCTGGAGACTGAGTTAAGTTCGATTCTATCTACGGTGAGCCTACCAGACCCACCTGGGGAATGGGTGTATGAACCGGCACCGCAATGGGATGCTCTCACGGGAGAAGAGATCCAAGAGCTTATAGATCAATATAGGGAATGGATGTGGGATCTTCGCTATTGGTGGATGAAGGGAATGATGCGGAACCCCATTAACATCCAAGAAATGATAACGCTTTTCTGGCATAATTATTTTGCCACAGCCCAGTCAAAGGTTTTTTACCCACAAGCCATGTATCAGCAAAATTCAATCTTCAGGGAATATGGATTAGGGAATTTTAAAGAATTACTGCGACAGGTCACCTTTGGACCAGCCATGATGATTTGGTTGGATATTCATCAGAGCAAAGATGTAGAGCCTAACGAAAATTTTCCCCGGGAGTTACTTGAACTTTTTACCATGGGCGTGGATAATTATACTCAAGATGATATTGTTGAAGCTGCCCGTGCATTTACAGGCTACAGAACGAATGGTGTTGAAACAAATTATAGTTTTGAGGAAGCTGCTGGCTCAGGATGGTGGTGGGACGAATGGCACGATTTTGATTCAAAAACTTTTTTGGGCCAGACCGGGCATTGGAATGGCGATGATATAATTAATATCATCATGGAGCAAGATGCCACCGCTGTTCATATTTGTACACGACTTTATAAATGGTTCGTTTACCAAAATGTAGATGAAACAGTTGTGAATGAGATGGCGAATATTCTTAGAAATAACGATTATAATATTGCAACTGTCCTTTATTTTCTTTTTTCAACAGAACACTTTTATGATGAGAATTTCCGTGGAGCGGATATCCAGAATCCACTCACCTTAATGCAGGGACTTATTCGAAAATGCGGAATGGAAGAATTCGATTTTTCAATTGTTTCTTTTATTCATTCACAGGAATTTCTTGGAATGTTACCCCTTGAACCACCTGATGTGAGTGGGTGGCCCGGATACCGTTCTTGGATCAATTCAATCACCCTTCCTGTAAGGAAAGTCCAGGCATCTTCTGTCATTACTGGGCAAAGCCCTTGGGGGAATTTTGATGTAACTACGAATGTTCGTGCTTTGGCTCAATCCATGTATGATCAAAATGAAGAAGGGTATGCCTCCGAGCAAATTGTGAGAAAATTAGGTTTTCTTTTCTTCGGAAATCCTCTTTCTGAAAATCTTGAAGACCGAATGTTATCCGTTCTTTTAGATGGCGCTGAACCCTACGATTGGGCCATCAATGCACCTCCCAATAATCCACAGTGGGACCGTATGCGAGATCTCATGGTCTATATTATGCGCGTACCGGAGTTTCAGTTATCATGAAGCGGCGAGATTTCATTAAATCAGCTTTTGCTCTGTCTGCATTCGGCACACAGATCCCCGTTATGGCTTTAGGACGGAAAAACCAATTTGGGCGAATTGTACAATGGGATACAGATCGTATATTAGTTCTCATTAAACTCAATGGAGGTAACGATGGATTAAATACCATCATTCCTACCCAGGATGATATTTATTATAATGCGCGGCCAACTCTTGCCATTTCACCCAACGATGCCTTGACGATCGATGAACAAAATGGATTTCATCCAAACCTTTCTGCATTCCACTCATTGTATCAAAGTGGAAACATGAGCCTGATCCATGGCATTGGTTACCCACAACCTAATCTTTCACATTTTCGTTCTTCTGATATATGGGTTACTGGGTCTGATGCAGATCAATATTTACAAACGGGTTGGATCGGGCGGCTATTAGAACAGGAATATCCTGATTTTCCATCTAATGCACCGGAGCATCCACTGGCAATCCAATTTAACAGTGCGAATCTATTAGAATTCAAGACAACAGGGTCAAATACAGGTATGATGGTTTTTGATCCAGAAACAATGTATAATCTTATTAATGGCAATTACGTTGCAGGAGAGGATGACCCTGCTCCCGATACATATGGTGGAACAGAATTAGATTTTGTCCGGGAAGTGGATCTGCTTTCCTTTGAATATGCCGAAGTAATCAATGAAACAGCTGGACAGGGATCCAATTCGATTGAATATCCAGAAACGAACCTTGGATACCAAATGGCACTCACAGCTCAAATGATCTCCGGGGGATTGGAAACACCCATTTACCGAATTTATCAGTCAGGTTATGACACCCACGCAGACCAGAATAACGATCATTCTAATTTATTATTGGATCTGAATAATGCGGTTCTTGCTTTTATGGAAGACCTGTCTAACCAAGGGTTATTGGATCGGGTTATGGTTGTTACCACAAGTGAGTTTGGACGACGATATTTTGAGAATGGGTCAACTGGAACTGATCATGGAAGTAGCGCTCCGTGTATGGTATTTGGAAATTCCGTTGTTCCGGACATGTTTGGCGAACAACCATCTTTATCCAATTTGGATCAACATAACAACCTTTTAATCCAGCATGATTTCCGTCAATTATATTCGTCCGTCATTACGGATTGGCTCGGATTAGATCAGGAGATCGCGACTAATGTCTTCGGACAAGAATTCGAGACGATCCCCTTTGTACAAACGCCCCTTTCTGTAAAGGACTCGCCCCTTCCTGCCAAATTCAAGATGCATTCGGCTTTCCCGAATCCTTTTAATCCAACTACAATGATCTCTTTCACATTACCCGCTATAAGCAATGTATCTGTGCGGTTATTTAATTTGAAAGGACGGGAAATTCAAAATTATCATCTAGGTAGAAAAGAACCAGGTAAACACTTTTTTAGATTAGATGGAAGAAATCTATCTTCAGGAAATTATATCGTACAGGTTGAAGCGGCTGGATCCGTATTAAATCAGAAAATTACTTTATTGAAATAATTGCACATCCACCTGCCACGTGGATGATTGTTTTACTTTTACCCTAATCTTACATTTATCGCCTTATCCCCTCTCATACCAAAATCTACATCAAAAGAAACTTTTTGGCCTGCCCGGAGTCCCCGACCTTTAAGATGTTCCCGTAAACCACTTACATGAACAAAATAATCTTCTTTATCATCGCCGGTAATAAAACCGAATCCTTTGGATGGATCGTATTCCTTCACTACACCCTTTTTCATTATTTTTTTTCGTCGGGTTTAAAATCCATAGAAACCGAATTAATGCAATACCGAAGTCCAGTTGGATCTGGGCCATCGTTAAATACGTGTCCTAAATGGCCATCACATTTGCTACAGGTAATCTCGATCCGTTTCATGCCATAATTGTTATCTTGAGTTTCTTCTACTGATTCGGGAAGGGCATCATAAAAAGCAGGCCAACCACACCCGGATTTATATTTAGTCTCAGACTCAAATAATTTATTTCCACAACCAGCACAAATATACATTCCTTCTTCAAAATGCCCGTCAAATTCCCCTGTAAAGGCACGTTCTGTGCCTTTATTACGAAGAATACGGTATTCCTCTTGCGATAAAACTCGTTTCCATTCTGAATCTGTTCTTTTCATTGGATCGGTTGGCCTTTGTTGATTTGAATTTACATTATTTTTAATAAGAAATTGATCTTGAGCAAATAGGTGTGAATTCACCGAGACACCCAATAAAATTGGAAAAAATATTCCTGAAATAATTTGTATTTGAATGATTTTCATATGGAATCCAACACTCCGGAAATAACCAAAGTTCCGGGAAAGTCATCCTGAACATTGGCTCTAAAATTCTCAATGTGGGAAAAACCATGATCGATGAAAAGTGAAATCCAATTTTTCTCACTCAAAAGTGTCATATGTGTTTCAAGGTCTGTAGGCCAAGTATGGCTTCTTTCATGTTCTTGATAAAAATCAACACCCATAATCATTTTCCCACCGGGCTTCAACCAATTCAATTTCATATGTTCGATCAATTCACCAGGATTTTCAAAATAGTACAAAACCTCCATGCTATGGACGAAATCGACCTTTTCTTCAGGAATCCATTTCAAAAGATCGGAGCAAAAATAATTTCCAACTGCATCAATTGCATTGGCTTTCCGGATCATGGCCTCAGCACCATCCACTCCGATCGCTTTCTCGCATAATGGATGGTCTTTCATTTTTCTTACCACCCAGCCATTACCGCAGCCAGCATCAATAAATGTAAAAGATGTCCCAATCCCGTACGTTAAATGTGTTAACATTTCGCTCACTGCATCAGCATGGTTTTTTTCCATGCCTTCATCCTTCCCACCTAGAGCCCATTCGCTGAATATATCAGTCGCGTTTCTCATTTTGATCTTTTAATCTCTATTTATTTGTTCAAACGTAAACATTTATGCGAGTCATATTTTAAGGGCGAAAATATGGGGGAAATGTAATTATTTTAAAAATTACTTTTTAGCGATAATAATTCAGCACACCAGAAGCGGCCAAACCAATGGCGATAAAATAAAGGACTCCCGCTACTTCATCCGGGATGTTGAAATAAGAATAAATCAGCAATACAACCGATGCGGCAATTCCCATCCAAAAGAACATGACTCCAAACTTTTTCAAGGGCGCTACCATTAGATGTGTGTGGACCAGATTAGAGAATAGTAGAATAATAGATATCCCAAGCAGATAATAACAAAAGCCTTGAAAACATATTTTTTCATAGGTTACTCGATTAGATCTGCAACCATCAAAAGATCCATAACGGAATGCTGATCATCATAATCA
>CAJWPW010000109.1 GCA_913045415.1 uncultured Fidelibacterota bacterium
AATGTGGAAAATGCTCAATCATTTCCAACACAACATCCAAGATGTGGCACTAGTTTTTTGTTTATTGTACTTTTATCCGCTATACTTGTTTTTGCAATGGTGGATACCATCGTTATTTATTTCCTTGGAACAATCTCTTTGCCAATCCGTCTTTTGCTTCATTTACCTATGATCCCATTTGTTTCCGGTATTGGATATGAAATAATTAAACTTTCATCTAAAAGTGATTCTTTCTTTTTTTCAATTTTGAAAAAACCGGGCCTCTTGCTTCAGAATATCACCACAAAACAGCCGGAAGATGATATGGTGGTGGTTTCTATCACTGCACTGAAAGAAGCTTTTGGGGATAAATACAAAGATATGGTTGGAAAAGAATATACAGCAGAGGCCATTGGGTGAGAAAAAAATTAGAAGCCATTATTGCTAAACATGCTCATCTGGCGGAGCAAATGGCTGACCCAGAAATATATGGAAATCAGGATAAACTAACACCCATTGCCATAGAGCATAGCGCAATGGAAGGCATTGTAAACGTGGGAAAAGTATACATTTCTGTGTTAGATCAAATTGCAGATGATAAAGAAATATTGGATGGCGATGATGATGATTTAAAAGAAATTGTCCAGCAAGAATTGGGTGATTTAGTAGCCCAGCAGGAAAATATTGAAGCAGAAATCAAAGTGCTTCTTTTGCCAAAAGATCCCATGGATAATAAGAATCTTATTTTAGAGATTCGGGCTGGGACTGGCGGGGATGAGGCAGCATTATTTGCTGCAGATCTTTTTCGTATATACACTCGATATGCAGAGCGAAATGGGTGGACTTTCAAAATAATGAATTCATCTGATACAGGTATTGGCGGTATGAAAGAAGCCATTGTTTCCATGCAGGGCAAAGGTGCTTTTGGGATGCTGAAATATGAAAGCGGTGTTCACCGTGTCCAGCGTGTACCCAAAACGGAAACGAGTGGAAGGGTGCATACATCGGCTGCCACAGTTGCTGTGATGCCGGAGGCAGAAGATGTTGATATTGAAATTTTGGATGCTGATTTAAAAATTGACACCTATCGTGCCAGTGGTGCCGGTGGGCAGCATGTGAATAAAACAGAATCTGCCATCCGCATAACCCATATTCCTACAGGATTGGTAGTAACCTGCCAGGATGAATCTTCCCAACATAAAAATAGAGCTGCAGCATTAAAAGTATTGAAATCCCGGATGCTTGCAGCAGAACAGGACAAAGCAGCTGCGGAGCGCGCAGCGGAACGTCGAAACTTGGTATCAACGGGGGATCGTTCTGCCAAGATACGCACATATAATTTTTCCCAAGGCCGCGTAACAGACCATCGTATTAATTTTACAACTTATCGATTGAACGAAATATTAGACGGTGACATTACGGAGATTATTGAGCAATTAAAGATCGCTGAACAGCAGGAACACCTTGCTGCCGAAACGGAATAATGCCTTTTCCATTCCCCTCTCATCTTTCGATAATCCTCTTCCAAAAATAATTTAATGCCAAAAACTTGGCGCATTATTGATCTTATCAACTGGGCGGAATCCTATTATAAAGAGAAGGGGTTTGAGAATCCTAAGGCTGAGATTGAATGGCTTCTTCGTGCATTACTAAATTGTAACCGAATGGATGTTTACCTAAGGTTTGAAGAGCCTCTATCACAAACTCAACTCGCAACACTTCGGGCCTGGGTGAAAAGGCGTTTGGAAAAAGAGCCTCTCCAATATATTACCGGTTCATGTGATTTTTATGGCAGGGAATTTTTGGTAAATAAACATGTGTTAATTCCTCGACCGGAAACAGAACGGCTAATTGATATAGCTATAGATAAACTGAAAAGCATCAAATCGCGGAATATTTTGGATGTGGGAACCGGTTCCGGATGTATTGCCACAACATTGGGACTAGAACTCCCCGAATCCACTGTTTTAGGGTTAGATGTTTCAGATGCTGCAATTGGCATTGCCAATGAGAATAAAGAAAAATTGTCTGTGGGGAACGTATCCTTTCAAGAATTGGATTTTTTAAGTACCATTCCAGATGGCCCATTTGATTTATTGGTGTCCAATCCTCCCTATATCCCACAAGGTGAGATGGATGGGCTCATGAAGGATGTCCGGGGTTTTGAGCCAACAATCGCGCTTACCGATGAAAAAGATGGACTCACATTTTATCAGCGATTCGCTGAAATTGGTAAAGATTTGGTGAGGACCGGTGGATGGATGATTCTGGAAGTAGGTCTGGGAGACCACCCACAAAAAGCAAAAGCTATTTTTGAAAGCACTGGTTATGGTGAACCCAAACTCATCAAGGATTATAATGGCGATGATCGGGTTTTGGTTGTGGGAATTTAAGGGACCATTCCTTGAACTTGTCAAACGGTCGGTTCATTTTATAATAAATTATAAATCAATATATCCTTGGTAAATTAATTGAACTTTTCGACAAGCTCAGAAATCGATTAATTCAAAAAAATGAACACATTTTACTACCACATTAAACTTCTCCGGCCATTAAATGTTTTCACTAGCGGACTTGCTATGGTAATTGGTTCTGGCATTTTAGGTACACTCAATAATACAGGTACGCTCCTTTTGGTTATGGCAGTGGTCATGTGTTTTGCTGGTGCTGCAAATGCCTTGAATGACGTGGTGGATTATGAAATTGATAAAATCAATCGTCCCATGCGCCCACTTCCATCTGGATTTGTCAAAAAACGAACAGCTCTCTTTATATCCATTCTACTATTTTCTATGGGCACATTGGCCTGTCTGGAACTTTCGGAAGCGGCTAAAGTGATAGGGATTGTGATTGCCATGCCATTTATGGTTCTGTATTCTAAATATTTAAAAGGGATGCCCTTGATTGGCAACATGATCGTTGCTTTTATTTTAGGTTTATCGTTCCTGTTTTGTGGTGCAGCATTTAATAATATGTCGCCCATGTGGATTCCAATGATTCTAGCCTTTGGTCTCACATTAGTGAGGGAATTGGTGAAAGATATTGCAGACATGGAGGGAGACCAATCTGCGGGCCTTAAAACATTTCCAATTACCGCAGGAATCGAAAAATCGATTCAACTTTCCATCTTTTTGTCAGCTTGTATTGGGGTGGGTGCTTTTATCCCATACTTATATGGAACCTATGGCATTTGGTATGGCATTTTGTTGATTCTTGGCGTTGAGATTCCATTGGGTGTGGTTGTAGTTTCGCTATTGAATAATCCTGGAATTTCGTCCGCAACACACGGTGCCCGGATCTTAAAATTTAGTACCCTTATAGGGCTGATTGCCATATATGCAGGAACATTTTAATGACATCTGAATTCGTCCATTTACATAACCATTCGGACTATAGTCTGCTAGATGGTGCACAGCGCATCGACCAACTGGTTAATACCATTGATGATTTAAAAATGGACTCAGTTGCCCTGACAGAACATGGGAATATGTTCAGCGTGGTGCCCTATTACAAAGATGCGAAGAAAGCAGGCATCAAGCCCATCATTGGGTGTGAGATCTATGTAGCAACGGGATCTCGTTTTGAGAAAAAAACGACTGCAGAAGGTGGTTGGGGAAACAATCATCTAATCCTTCTTGCCCAGAATTATACCGGTTATAAAAATCTTATGAAACTGGTGACCGCCGGTTATTTGGAAGGATTTTATTACCGGCCACGAGTCGATGTAGATCTACTTCGGCAATACAGTGAAGGGCTTATTTGTATGTCGGCTTGCTTGAAAGGTGAGGTACCGGAAAAAATGCTTCGCGGTGATTATGAAGGCGCTAAAGAAGCAGCGCTCAGATTCGCGGAAATATTCCCTGATCGGTATTATCTAGAAATTCAGAATCATGGCATCCCTGAAGAGGAAGCCAATATTAAGAATATGAAAAAACTGGCGGCGGATCTGAATCTACCGTTAGTTTGCACCAATGATGCACACTACGCAAAACAGTCTCATTGGGAAGCACATGATATTCTTATTTGTCTTGGTACGGGGAAAGAACGTAGTGACCCCAACCGCTTGCGATATGCTACACCGGAATTCTATTTTAAAACTCAGGATGAGATGCACACCCTTTTCAAGGAATTTCCTCAGGCGATTGAGAATACGCGGAAGATTGCAGACAGTATTGATGTGGAATTACGTATGGGTGAATACCATTTGCCCAATTTCCCAATCCCGGAAGACTCACCTACCCAAGATTCGGATGAATATTTAAAAATGTTAACCCAGGCAGGGGCAGAATTACTTTATGGAGAAATAACCCCAGATATCCAGAAACGAATTGATCATGAACTCTTGGTCATTCGAAATATGGGTTTCGCTGGATACTTTTTAATTACGGCAGATTTTGTCAAATATTCTAAAGATATGAAGATTCCTGTGGGGCCAGGTAGGGGATCTGCTGCTGGAAGTATAGTTTCCTTTGCACTTGGCATTACAAGTATCGATCCATTGAAACATAATCTCCTTTTTGAAAGATTTCTAAACCCTGAACGAATCAGCTTACCTGATATTGATATTGATTTTTGTATTGAAAGGCGCGGAGAAGTGATTGATTATATCAAAGATCAATATGGTGATAATTCCGTGACCCAGATTATTACATTTGGAAAAATGAAAGCAAAACAGGTAGTGCGAGATGTAGGTCGCGTCATGGGTTATCCTTTTGGCGAAGTGGATAAAATTGCCAAGGCCATCCCCAATGAATTAAATATTACTTTAGATGCTGCCCTTGAAAAAAGCCACGATCTTCAGGATTTATCGGAAGGAGATTATAAAGAATTAATGTCTCATGCCAAGGTATTGGAAGGGATGCACCGCCACGCATCTATCCATGCTGCAGGTGTGGTAATCGCGCCTGGGGATCTCACTGATTATGTTCCACTTTATCGATCATCTTCTGGAGATGTTACAAGTCAATATGATATGAAAGGCCTTGAAGAATTGGGCCTATTAAAAATGGATTTTCTAGGTCTCAGAACACTGACCGTGATCGATAAAGCTGTAAAATTGATCGAAAAAAAAGGTGAGAAAATTGATATAGAAAAATTGCCATTGGATGATGCTAAGGTCTATGAAATTTTTGCCAAAGG
>CAJWPW010000110.1 GCA_913045415.1 uncultured Fidelibacterota bacterium
CCGTGAGTACTGGGATGCTGGGGCCCAATATTCAGGACCATTTCTTCGCCGTGTATTACTCCCATCCTTCCTTCACTTTCGGTATGGCTATGCCGTGGTATGTTTCCTGTACTTCGTAATCTTTTCTCAAGGGATACCCTTCCCAATCTTCCGGTAATAACATTCTTCGATGATCCCGATGGCCGTCAAAAAATATCCCAAACATATCATAAGTTTCCCGCTCGAACCAGTCGCCGATGCGCCAAATCTGTTCAATGGATGGAATGTTAGCCTTATCCCGAGATACGGCAATTCGGATTTCAATTTTATGATCATGAGTCATTGAATGGAGATTATATCTAGCTTCCAGCATATTTTCGCCCACGTCCATTCCAGTTTGACATTGCAAAGAATCAAAATAAAGAGATGGTTCAGATTTCAACCATTTTGCAATTTCGAACCAATTGTCCGGTTTCAGTTGAATATGTGTATCATTTAATTCAGCATCTAACGACCCTTGAAATGTATCCTCGATCATTTTTCCAAATTTCTTGTTGGGATTATCAGAAGGTGGTGTTTCTGCAATTATTTCAGCCGCTGGTTTTTCTTCGCTTGGCGCTGCCGTTGAGGCTGTTTTGGCAGCACGTTTGGCTTTAGCTAAGGCTGCTTTTGCTTTGGAACGAAGAACACGATCTTCAATAGAGTTGATAGGATCCATATCGCCGGCCAGTCCCTTTTCAACTAACTCGGCGATCAATTTCTCTTGATCGGCGCTCATGCCATTTTCCGGGTCAGTGGACGTTCATCCAGAATTTTTTCTTGGAGTTTCAATAATCCCTCAATCAACGCCTCTGGACGAGGTGGACATCCGGGAACATACACATCCACAGGCACAACAATATCCACACCTTTTAATACATGATATCCATGCTGCCAGTAAGGTCCGCCACTGGTAGCACAGGAGCCCATGGCAATCACATACTTTGGATCAGCCATTTGCTCATATAATTTTTTTACTCGGAGTGCCATTTTCATAGTAACTGTTCCTGCGACTATCATTACGTCTGCCTGGCGAGGTGATGAACGGGGCATCATACCCAATCTTTCCAGATCGTGGCGACTGGCAGCAGCAGCCATCATTTCAATAGCACAACAGGCCAATCCAAATTGGAAATACCACGGCGAGGTCGAACGGGCCCAGCCAATCAATTTATCAAATTTGGCAACAACAACATTATCTTGAAATCTATTCTCGAGCATCCCCATCAGGCATTTTCCTTTAGTTGAATTCGGTCATAACGACCTGCGGCATATTTTACTTTCCGTTTCACCCAATCCAAATCGGCCTTAACCCAGACATATGCCAAACCCACAATCAAGATCACGAGAAAGATAGACATTTCAACCATGGCAAGAATTCCAAGGTCTTTAAATACAACAGCCCAGGGAAAAAGGAAAACAACTTCCACATCAAAGATGAGAAAGATAAGGGCGATTACATAAAATCGAATATTAAATTGGAGCCACGCAGAGCCTTCCGACTCTTCACCACATTCGTAGGTTTCCAACTTTTCTTTTGATTTCTTGGATGGAGCAACTAAGGATTGAACCATCAGGGGTACAGCCACCATGATTATTCCTAGAATTGCTGCTACAAGAACAGTCCCAAAATCTCTATACATAAATTTTATTTTATTGAAGAATTAAGATATGAAATTTACTCCGTATAATTTTGGTGAGTCAAACTAAATGTCAGGAATAAATGCAGGAATATTTTAAATATAGATTATACCAGATGGAAAAATAAATTTTATTAAAAATGTGCATGATTTGTATAGAAAGTAAATATGTAAAACGGCAATAGTCATGGGATCAATCACAAACTAAAGGTAAATAATTTAATATTTTTGTTTTACGGTTGGTTCACTTCCCGGAATTCATCTAATTTTTTATATGTCACTTTTTAATTCTATAGTCACTTCCGTCCTTCCAATTTTACCTAAATGGTTTGCCAAGCCCTTTGCTCGGCCTTATGTTGCAGGGCAAACAGAAGATGATGCCGTTGCTCACATCCGCACTCTGAATGAAAAAGGATTCTCTGCAACGGTGGATATTCTTGGTGAGCATGTTTTAACAAAGGAAGAAGCACGAAATATTACAGCACAATATTGTCATCTATATGATCGCATTGTAAATGAATCACTGGACTGCAATATCTCCATGAAGCCCACTCATGTAGGATTAAATATTTCTCTCGCAGAAGCCATGTCAAATATTACAACCATTTTGAAAAAAGCACAGGAGCATGAAAATTTTCTACGCATTGACATGGAAAATTCTCCTTTCACAGATCAAACCATTGAGATATACCATCACTGCAAGACCATCTATAATAACGTGGGGGTGGTGATTCAATCTTATTTACATCGCAGCATTGATGACATACTTTTTTTAGCTAATGATCAATTCAATTCCCGAATCTGTAAGGGTATTTATAAGGAATCCGAATACATTGCCTACCAGAATCGAGAAGAAATTCAGGACAATTTTTTAAAAATGGCCAAAACTATGGCAACACGAAATGCCTATTCTGGATTTGCAACCCATGATCAAGAGCTCATAGATCGATTATTGGATTGGATTATAATGGACAAAATACCCAAAGACCTTTTTGAATTTCAGGTCCTTTATGGCGTGCCCATGAATGGACGATTGGAAGCGCTTCTTGGAGCTGGGTATAAAGTTCGTGTTTATGTCCCCTATGGCCCTGACTGGTTTGATTATTCGGTTCGCCGTTTAACAGAAAATCCAAAAATAATTTCTTATGTGCTTAAAAACTTTTTTCGAAAAAGATGAATACCCAATCAACTATCAATCAAATCCTTGAATTAAAAACGATCGCAGTGGTTGGTTTTAGTCCAAAACCTGAACGTCCTAGCCATTACGTTTCTATATATTTAAAAGAAATGGGCTACAATGTGATCCCAGTAAATCCTGGGCACAAAGAAATTATCGGAATGGCCAGTTATCCAGATTTGATATCCATTCCTGAAAAAGTGGATGTTGTGGATATATTCCGCCGGTCTGAATTTGTGCCACCTATTGTGGATGCTGCCATTTCCATAGGTGCAAAAGCCATTTGGATGCAAGACCATGTAATCCATGAAGAAGCAGCCCAAAAAGCTGAAGATGCAGGATTGCTAGTTGTTATGGATGATTGTATGCTTAGACAGCATCGACTTATATTTTAAAAGGCATTTATAATTATTAAGTCAAATATTAAAAACAAATTTGATACCCAAGGTTTTGCGATCATCCGCAATGTCATTAATCCAGATTTGGCGAATGAAGTAGAAAATCATGTTCATTGGCTGAGTGAAAAATACCCTGATATTCGACCGGAAGCATTTCACCATGATCTACTTATTCATGATCCATTCATACATCATCTATTAAAACAAAGGGAAATCTTGGATCTTGTTGAACAGTTCATAGGTCCGGATATTGCACTCTTTGGGGCACACTACATTGCAAAGAAACCCTTTAACGGAAAGCCAGTGGGCTGGCACCAAGATGGGTCCTACTGGCCGTTGGAACCCATGGATGTGGTATCAGTTTGGCTAGCTGGGACAAGGTCTACAAAAGAGAATGCCTGTATGAGGGTAATCCCTGGAACACAAAACAAAAGATTATTGAATCCGTCAGAAATGATGGGAGTAGATACAGAAAAATATGTCCTTGATTTAGCAATTCATCCCGATGAAATTGATGAATCTAAAGCAGTGGACATTGAACTTAACGCTGGAGATATATCAATCCACAACCCCTTTATAATCCACGGCTCCAATGCTAATGTATCCAACCAATGGCGGGTCGGATTAACCTTACGGTATATTCCTACATCTACATATGTGAATCGAGAAGGATGGGAATGTATTTTATTGCGTGGCAACTCTAAAGAAAAAATAAATAATAATTATGCGAATCGTCCAAAATTTATTGAAGGTAAACATATGCCATTTAATGGCTTTGAATTATTTAAATAATAAACAATAAAAATAATTTTGTTTTAAATATTAATGCTCTCCCCTTGTCCCCCAGCCCATTTTTGCCCGGAGGGTTTGGAAGTAATCACGATCTTCAAAATCAACCAAGTTAATATCAAACTCTGCTTTAGTGATTTCCACTTTACACGATGGATCTAAAGATTCATGAATTTGACCATCTGCAATGAATAATATGGAGTCATCAGTGTCAGGAAATTCCAAAACAATGCTGGAATCTGCAGGCACTACCAATGGGCGTGATGTTAAAGAATGTGCTGATGCGGGTGTAATGATCAGGGAATCAACTGTGGGTGTCACAATGGGTCCCCCTGCAGATAATGAATAAGCTGTGGAACCAGTTGGTGTTGCAATGATAAGCCCATCGGCTCGATAATTCCCTACCAAATGATTATTCACTTTGACTCTTGCAGTCAACATACGGTGCGATTCTCCATTACCTAGCACAAAATCATTTAATGCAACATGATGGATTGTATCCCCATTTTTTTGGATGATTGCCTTTGCCAACATTCGTTTTTCCAAAATAAAGTCACCTGCTGCAACCTGGGTTAATCGGGGGAAAAGGTCATTTTTGGTTACTTTGGCTAAGAATCCCAAGTCGCCTAAATGGATGCCAAGAATTGGAGTTTGGTGATGTCCCATTGCTCGAGCTAATGAAAGAAATGTGCCGTCACCACCTAACACCAACATAAAATCCAGTGAACCTATGTCATCCTTGGATGTGATTGCAGGCCGGGTATGATCAGTGCAATTCTCGTCCTTTAAGATACGTGTCGTCAGATGGGCGATCAACCCATTTTCATCCGCCCAGGATACGATTTTTGGAAAAGTTTCCCAAAAGGAATCCTTCTCCGTATTCCCCCAAATTCCGAATGTTTTGAGTGGAATCATTCAAAATCCCTCTCGATAATCTCACCTTTACTATTTTTGATCAATTCTTGCACTTTTTGTTCTGCATGTTTCAATTGATCCTGGCAGGATTTAATTAGGGTCATCCCTTCTTCAAACCATTCCAGGCTTTGTTCTAAAGTAGCTTCTCCGGATTCCATACTATCCACAAGGGTTTCCA
>CAJWPW010000111.1 GCA_913045415.1 uncultured Fidelibacterota bacterium
GGTGGCATGTGGGCTGTTTCCCTGACAGACTTTTTCCAGATTATCATAGTGATAATCGGTCTGGCAGTGATTTTGCCAATCGTTATTTCAAAAGTGGGCGGGTTTTCAACCCTTGTTTCCAGTTTGCCGGAAGATAGTTTTCGCATGACACCGAAAGAGGGTGGAACCATTGAATGGCTGAATTATATCCGGGCCTGGATGGTGATTGGCCTTGGAAACCTTGCAGGACAAGATCTATTGCAACGGTCACTTTCAGCCAAGAGTGAAAAAGTAGCACAAAATTCTGCATACTTGTCATCCGTCATTTATCTGGTATTCGGTATTGTTGCAGTTCTAATCGGAATGACAGGGAGTTTATTGATTCCCGGATTGGAAAATCCGGAATTGGTCATCCCAAAATTAGCTATCAATTATTTACCGCCAGTGTTGGCTTCCTTTTTTATTAGCGCACTTTTGGCAGCAGTCATGAGCAGTGCAGATAGTTCAATTCTGGCCTGTTCAAGTGTCCTTGGGAAGAATTTACTCCCTTGGATATGGAAATCTGATTCAGATCAATCTGTTCTTAAGTGGACCCGTTTATCCGTTCCCATTTTTGCAGTTTTATCCATGATGGTCGCTTTGTTTGTGGGTGAGGTTTATACCTTATTGCTTGATTCATTCAGCATATTATTGGTTGGACTTTTTGTCCCCCTGGCTGCAGGAGTCTGGTGGCCCAAGGCAAATACCACAGCTGCATTAAGCTCCATGGTTCTTGGAACTGTTTCATGGATCGCATTCAAATTCATAACCCCCGGGATACCTTCTGATATGATTGGCTTGGGCATAGGAATTGGAACCATGGTTCTGGTTACCTTGATGACTCAAGGCAAGGAAACTGCAAATCCCATTAAAGATGTGGATGGGAATATTCTTCCTTACGCCGACAGATTAGGAACTCTATCGTTTTTTACAGGAAAAAATAAAATCTAGTTCGTTGGATTTATTTTGTGGGAATGAATTAACTGTGCTTCGTTATTTGCGTGAGGATATTTTAATCTTGCCGATTGACTAATGGATAGGGCTTCTTCATCCGGTTTATATTTTAAATAATAATTTTGATGTTCCCGGGCTTTGTCATGGTTCCCCAGTTTTTTATTCACCAGCATCATATTATAATGAGCTTGTGCATCTTCAGGATCGATCTGGATACCTTCATAATAAACATACAAAGCCTGATCATATTCCTGGTTGTAATAGTAGGTCTGACCCAATTCATTTATATTAATTCTATCTTCAGGATGGGTTTTACGTACCTGTTCGAATAATTGGATTGCCTTGGCATAGTTGCCCAATTTTTTAGCGATCAACCCGCGAAAAAAAGCCACTTTCGGGAATTTGGGTTTTATGAATTCTGCAAATAACAATGCTTGGCTCGCCAAATCAAATTTCCCCTCTTTGATATGAACCCGAGCAAGGTTGATATATCCATCGGCATATTTTGGATTTAATTCCGTCACCTGGGTAAATGCTGTCCGGGCAGCTTCCAGATTATTTTGTCGGAGCATACCAATGCCGTAATCATTAATCCGAATTGCATCTTCAACTTTGAGATTTAATTTTTGCGAATGAGCCACAATTGAAACTGTATCCGAAGCCATAGTCACGATGGGGAGGTCAACGGGTTCTTCCAAAAAGGATTCTGTAATTCTGCGGTTGAATTTTCGATAATTCAGGTTTGCAATGATCTTAAGTCCACCATTCAAGCTATCAGGAACGTCCCATTCATAATGAATCACTTCTGCAGATCCGGGAGGAATGGAATTGTTATACAAGGTGGTAACCCACTCATGTGGATTGCGTTTTAAAATGAATTCCCCATGTTTATCTAAAAGAATGCCGCGGAAAAAATGGGCTGACTGGTCTACAAATTTTTTCCCATCTAATAATCCGCTGCCATAAATGGTTTCTCCATTTTCATTTTGGACAAATACCTGGAGCCATGGTTCATTGGAATCGATTGTTCCACCTGGAAATTTATGTCCAATTCCTTTTGTCCTGACCACCACATCAATCCGAACATTTGTGCCGGGTTGAAGCGTGATTTTATCCTGCAAAGGACTGGTGAAATTTCCATTTATCTCTGCACCATAAAAATCTACGGCGATCTTTTCATCTTGCATAAAATCAGTTGTTCTTTTTATCCATTCAGAATTCAGGTGATCTTTTAGAGAAGGTAAGGCAGTATTCACTGCATTAAAATAGTGACCCCGAACTTTCCCTGCATCATTCCCTCTATCATTGGAAACTTCTAATCCCATATGGCAATTCTGGCATTTCAATGGGCTGGACGGCTCATAAAAACTAGCCACAGCATTTCCGCTCACGCCACTGTGGTGCCAGGCATCATATTCATTCTGCCCCCGTAGCCAACGATAATTATTTTGTGGCTTATCCAGACTTACTTTATGGCACGTCATACAGAAATCACTTTCAGAATGAATAGGAAGTAACATTTTTTGTCGATGGGCTCGGGGTTCAATCTTGATCAACATTTGATTAATTTTTTGTAATATTCCAGACGAATGACTGAATGGATATTCCACGGGCTGATCTAAGACATAATTTCCATTCCCGGTTATATCCTGGATGGATGTGATGCCGTGACATGTTTCGCAGGTGATTCCAGAGTGAGCTTCCTCCACTGTTGTATCCGGTTTCCCAACCATCATCCCGGATAAAAGCATAACAGGATCATGGCAAGCTGCACACCATCGAACAGTCGTTGAATCTGCTGTGTCCATGA
This sequence comes from uncultured Fidelibacterota bacterium, assembly GCA_913045415.1. The sequence goes on from CAJWPW010000111.1 coordinate 2,783, forward strand.
GGTAATCCACCGATGATTTATAAAATGGATTATTAAAGGAAGAAAGTCGGTGCACTGATTGTTGCCATTGTGCATAAATATCTGGATGACAGCCACTCGTTCCGCAGCGCTGGGATCGGTCAATGGCGGACGTATTTAAATAATGCCCCGTTTCCGTTTTTACGGGAGATGGTGAAAATTGGGTTTTATTATTTTCTATTGAAATTGATTTGGAATTGTAAATTTTATTTACCCCCAGCAAGACACCCACCGCCAAGATAAGACCAATTCCGTGACGGATAAGTTTCTTATTCCGGGTTTGATATTGAACCAATGTGGCTAAAATAAATCCGATTGCAGAAACTAGATGAAGGGTTACAAGGATTTCTCCCAAATTTCCTATTCTTCCTGTCAAAAAAGTAAAAAATCCAAAAAGAGCAGTTAGAATAATCAAATAATCTTTTGGTTCAGAAAGGGGCAGTTCTCCTGAATCATATTTTTTGTATAAATGAGTTACACCAAATCCCAAAAAAAGAAGTCCCGATGTAACATGCGCTAAAACCAAATAATGGTAATAAAAGCCTACCGGTGTGGCCAGCCGGAGAAATGCACCGGTTGATATCTGGACAAGGATCAGATATGCCAAGTAATTCATTATTTCAATTTGGACTTGAGCCTTTTCAATTCCAATTGTGCATTCTGATCTCCAAAATAGGCTGCTTGTTGCCAAATCTCTGCCGCAGATTTAAAGTCACCAATTGATTCAAATAATGCAGCTAATTCTTTTTTAATCTCCAAATCTTTGGGCCGATTTGAAATTTGTTTCTGTAGTGTTTTTTTTGATTTTTCAAAATCAGAGATTTGTTTGAATTTTTCTAAGGTAACCTGCGATGCTTCTTTTTCGCCTAAAGTTCGATAGGCTTGCCCCAAGGCATATAATGCTTCAGAATTATTGGGCTCAATCTCTAATGATCTTTCAAAGTTCAACTTCGCTTTTTGGGTCTTTTTTAAATATGAATATGACTGTCCCAGATGAAATAAAATGTCTGCATTTGAACCATCAGCCATTAACGCTTTTACTAAATAAAAATTGGCTATTTGTACTTTTTCCTGCTTTAAATGGACTAACCCTAAAAAATGGTTAATTTCACTTTGGGTTGAATCAATTTCATGGGCCAACTCCAAGGAGGAAAGGGCTTCATTCAAACGCCCCAAATAATATTGAACAACACCCTGTTTATAATATCCCTTCCAGTTTTTTGAATCATAAGATGAAGATATTTGATAAGCTTTAAGAGCATCTTCAAATCGTTCTCCTGATTTATGAATATCGCCTTTTGCGATCCAGATTTCAGGAATTGATCGATCATATTGATGTGCAGAATCCAATACCGCCAATGCAGTTTTTTCATCATGAAGACTTGAAAAAAATCTGCTTAGAGAAAGATAATATATGTAAATGGAATGGTTTGCGCGGATTGCCTGCTGTACATGGTCGATCGCTTTGCTATAGTGTCGCATTCCGAAATATGCCAGCCCCAGGTCATGGTGAACAGAATGAAGGCCTGGCCTTTTTGAAAGAACGCGGAGATATTGGTTTTTGGCATTTTCAAATTCCCCAGATTGGTGAAAAGCCTTTCCCAGCCAATACTGTCCGCGCATATTTTCCGGATCCAGATTAACTGCATTTTTGAGCCAAAAAACGGCTTCGGTTTTTTGGCCCTGCCTTAAAAATATATCTCCAAGGTTCCTGCAAGCCAGAGCATATTTTGGATCAAGGTTATATGCTTTTTTAAAATTAGAAATAGCCTGATCAAACTTTCTTTGTTCCTTTAATACAGAACCAAGATTATTATAGACCTTGGAGTTCGTTGAATCTAATTCAGCTGATTTTTGATAAGATAATGTCGCCTCTAGAAATAAATTATTATAATATTGGATATTCCCAATGCTGATCCAGGCTTCCGGCTGATCAGGTTGATGCGACAGGCTTTTTTGATAGGTCGAGATTGCTGTCATAGGATCGCCAGACCGGTGTTGTCCCTCCGCAAGACCGTTCAATGCTTCAACATTCTCTGGATTATTTATAAGGAATTCAGAAAAGAATTTTACAGCCTGGTGGTATTGTTTGTTTTCTAACATTAACTGTCCCTGGGACAACTCCTGACTCAGGAGTGGGATTGAAAGCAAAATGGTTAATACTGTAGTATTGATGGTTTACCTCCTTCTTCAATGATATAGTAATGATTGGCTTTCATATTTTCAAATAGAGCGACTAAGCCACTAGGCCATTGAATGGTCAGTCTATCAATTGATTGGTTTTTGTTTAATCCAAATAAGACTCGTTTATCG
>CAJWPW010000112.1 GCA_913045415.1 uncultured Fidelibacterota bacterium
AACCGATTGAAACAGGGAGATCATTATGAGGAATCATTCAATAATGATGTTCAACTGAAAGATGGCAGTATTTATACCATTCAATTTTCAGGAGAAGATTTAGCAGGAAACGTGGCTATAAATGTTTCTGTAGAGAATATGACCTTTGATACTTCACCACCAGTAATAGTGATAAATGAGCCAACTGCGAACGGATTTTATAATCAAGTCATGTTAGACTATGAATTAAATGAAACATTGGTATCTGGTAAAATAATCCTGGAAAGGAGGGGTGGAGCAAATGATCCAATGAGTCCACATGAGATTGCGCTTTCGAACGATCAATTACTTCCTGGAAAGAAATCAGATTTCCTTATTAATACACATGCAAATTTGATCAGTAATACCACATATAATATTCGTATTGAAGGTCAAGACATGGCAGGTAATATGGGGAAATCACTCGAAATAGCCGGCGTTACTTTTGATGATATTCCGCCTGATATTTCTGTCACTTCTCCGGCCCCGGATTCCTATATAAACGAGACCATTCTTGGTTTAAGAACAAATGAAGTGCTTTCAGAAGCTAAAATTGAATGGATTTGGGTGGATGGGAATCCAGACCCGGCAGGAACCCATGAATCAAAAATGATAGGCGATCAGCTACAGGATGGAGATTATCCAGAAGTGAAATTTGATCCACCGCCGACCTTAATCAGTAGCGCAAGGTATCGAGTAGTTTATACGGGGACAGATCGGGCAGGAAATACTTCAACCTATACGTTGGGTACCCTATTTTATGATAACGAACCGCCAGAGATTTCGATGTTATTTCCAATAGAAAACGGATTTACCAATGCGAATGAAGTGAGTTATGAGTTGAATGAACCGCTTCTCATGGCCAATTTGATTTGGACACCAATAGATGATGCCGAAACCATTTCTATTGATTTAGCCGGCGACGAATTAAAGCCCGGTATATTTACACAAGCAACATTGGCAAACCAATCAGAATTGTCTGATGGTACTGTATATAATCTTTCTATAACAGCAATTGATCGGTCGGGGAACGAAGCAGAAATATCATTGGTTAATCATGTGACTTATGATAAAACCAAACCCAAGTTTACACAGGTGTTTCCAACAACCAGTTCCCGGGTGAATTCACAAATCTTAAAATGGAGTGTAAATGAAGAACTGGTCAGCGGGAAATATACCTGGATACATATGGGCGGGAATGCGGATCCGGCTGCACCCCATACTTTTGAGCTCACACCTGATTTTTTCCCCATAGGGGACCATGATAATTCTACGCTACCGGACTTAGAATTAGTGACGGATGCCATGTACCGCATTACACTTGAAGGAACGGACAGAGCAGGGAATACAGGGAAAAAATTTATTATGAGCGTGGTGTATGATGATGTTCCGCCAACATTGGAAATAAAATACCCCGAATCCAATACGGCTGTCAATCATCTTGATGTGGCCTATCGCATTTCAGAAGGATTGAGTACGGGACAATTTATTTACACGCGTGTGGGTGGTGAGCCGGATCTAAACTCACCTGTCACGTTTAACTTAACTGGGAATGAACTTGAAACTATTTTTGAATCGCCTAAAGTACCCAAGAATCCACCCATATTACAGGATGGATCTATTTATAATATTGTCTTTGAGGGTGTTGATTTGGCAATGAATACATCAACATCCAATATGATTGACAGTGTAAAATATGATGTCACCCGTCCTGTTATTACAATTCATAATCCACAATCAAAATCGAATTTAATGGGTGTAGAAATATCCATTGAAATCAGTGAAGATTTAATGGATGGAAAAATGATTTGGACCCGCACCGGTGGACTAAAGGCCAGAATTACGCGGCAAAAAATACCCCTTTATAATGAATATCTGACCGAGGGGTTGCATCCTCAGGCCAAATTACCCATGGATAAAACACTAAGTGCCAGCGTTATTTATTCACTCTCCGTAGAGGCGCAGGATTACGCTAAAAACCTGGCAGAGCCGGTCATTGTAGAAGGAATTGAATATATCAGGAGTATGGCAGGGAATTGGTACTATAAAGGCCAAATAATTGAAGTTATCTGGGTATTCGAACCTGACGAATCTGGTATTAAGGGTAATTTTATGCAGGGTCTGTCATTGGGAACAAAAATTAGTGATCAGGAAAAAGGGAAATTTGAATTTGATTTTAGTAAAAAACCTTGGGTATTGATGTTGGAAATGGATAATCCACAGAAGAATAGAATTAGTCTAATGGAATTTTTGGATAATACACACATGCGTGTCGTTACAGGTGAGAAAAAACCTCGAAGCTGGCAGGATGGTGAAGTGATGGAATATGAGTGGCGTCCCGAGTAGGTACGGTGCGAATTATTCGATGATAAAAGATAATTCCTCTTTATATTCGCCGGCTATTTTCATATGATATTTGAACAGGAGAAATTTAGTTATGGCTAAGAAACAGAAAAGTTTTGCCGAAAAGGCCGTCAAACACGACGGAAAAGAAATGGTGCACGTTAAATTTGTTAAAAGTGTTGCTTCAAATAAAGAAGGATACTGGCGATTTAATGAATCCATGATTTCTATGGAAAAGGGAGAAAGTTTGGCAGCTACCCTCAAACGGATGGATGATGAAGCAAATTTAGCGGATATAGAAATGTCACCGGCAGTTGAAGTTGCAGAAGAAATACCGGAAGTTGTTGTCGAAACTGCGGAAGTAGTTGCAGATGAAGCGTCACTAGAAGAGGCAATTCCCGAAAAAGGTGAAGAACAGATAGAAGAAGTAACTGAAGAAACACCAGCTGAAGCAGCAACCGAAGCTGTTGTGGAAGAAACGGCAGTAGAAACTGTAGAAGAAGAATCAGTAGAAGATTCAAGTCCCGAGAAAGGTGAAGAACAGATAGAAGAAGTAACTGAAGAAACACCAGCTGAAGCAGCAGCCGAAGCTGTTCTGGAAGAAACACCTGAAGCTGAGTCCACCGAAGAAAAATCTGAATAATTAATATTTGTAAGTTTAAAATTATTAATTATATCTGGAGAGGTGGCCGAGTGGCTTAAGGCGCACGCTTGGAAAGCGTGTGTACGTTAATAGCGTACCGTGGGTTCGAATCCCACCCTCTCCGCTCCAAGAATTTAAGCCTTGACATGAGTCGGGGCTTTTTAATTTTATGTATATATTAACTACTATGAAAAACCGCTCTACATACATTTTCATTATAAATGCCTTCCTATTATTGTTTTTATCTATTTCATGTACTGACACAAAACAGGAAGAAAAAGAGACTATTCTTGATTGGAGAAATCTTGACCTAACTAAAGAATGGCAAACAGGCAAAACCAACGTAGAAGGGATTGATCCCGAAAAATTAGATGAAGGTATTACCATTGCAAAATCATTAACCGGATTTTATACTATTGCGGTTGTTTATAAGGGTCGTCTTGTTACAGAGGAATATGCCATTGGCGACATTTCAACTCAATATTATGTTTGGTCAATCACCAAAAGTGTTTTATCTGCTTTAGTGGGCATTGCGATAGACAAAGGATTGATGGCTGATGAGTTCCAAAGTTTTTCCTCTTATTATTCTAACGTAACTGATTCACTTAAAGGTAAGATTACTGTTGCAGAGTTGTTAACCATGTCGTCGGGAATCCCTGATGATATTACCTATATGTCAGCAGCATATCCGTTGCAATTCATTATGGATAAAGAATTGTTATATCCATCAGGTACCTATTGGAATTATACCTCAGCAGGGACCCATGTTCTTTCATACATTCTTACTGCAAGCACACAGGAATCTGCCAAATCCTTTGCCGACACTCACCTTTTTCCTAAATTAGGAATCGCAGATTACACTTGGGATCAAGATGCTTATGGTATATCTAATGGAGGATTCGGATTGAGTTTAAGGTTGAGGGATATGCTTAAGTTCGGCCAACTCTTTTTACAAAAAGGAAAATCGGCTGGACAGGAAATTATTTCCTCATCATGGATAAATAAATCCACAACAATGCTCATTCCATTTGACGCTAGTCAAAGTCGGGGGTATGGCTACCTCTGGTGGACTGCCAAAGTAAATGGAGTTAATATTTATAATGCTTTGGGTTATGCTGGGCAGTTTATCATTGTAGTTCCATCAAAGGCGCTTGTGATTGCAGCCACTTCTAATTCTGTACCGGTAGACGGTTATGTTAATGATCTTTACGATAACATTATGGATAAAATTGTGAGTAGTTTCTCGGCGACAAATGATAAATAAATCGTAGTAATGTTAGTGTAATTTCAAATTAGCGTGAATTCAAATGCGAAAATTAATCTTTTTCATTCCATTCATTTTATTTGCTGAAAGCCTTCTTCATCCGGATTCACCCAAAAACCGTGATCACAATTCACTGGGTTTTGGTGTTGCCGGGGATGTCGCTATTTCGAATGGCGTATTCTACGTCGGCCAAACGGGGTCATCTTTAAATAATGGTTCTGTCTATATTTATTCACCTAATGCCATTGGTGGTTTAGATCAAGATGAGATATTGGCGCCGATCGAGGGTGATATTGGGTTCGATTTTGGTTTTGCCATTGATATAAAAAATGATTTAATGATTGTTGGTTCACCTCATCGTGCTAACATTCAAGGCAGAGCTTTTCTTTACCAAAAAGATAATATTGATAAATGGACATTAATCAAGACAATTAGTCCCGATTCTGATGAATGGACCATGGATTTTGGTTCGGAAGTTTCTCTTGGAAAAGATGTAATATTAATAGGTGATCGGGATGTGCATCATGGCGAGGGAAAAGTGTTTACTTTGTATAAAGATGGGGAAGAGTGGCACAAGGGTTCCCCGATAAATTATAATTACATAAATGAAGATGGTCATTTTGGGCATTCCATTTCAATTGATGAGAAAAAAGCTTTAATCGGCTCTCGCGATGGCAATGTGGCCGTTCAATATGATTTTGATACCATTACCCATTCATGGACTGAAAGCCATGTGTTTTCTCCTTACTATTACCAAAGCAATGGGCGTTTTGGATTTTCAGTTGAATTGGCAGGGAACTATGCAATTATTGGATCCC
>CAJWPW010000113.1 GCA_913045415.1 uncultured Fidelibacterota bacterium
GGCAAAATAAGGTCCTTATATTGCATATAACGTTTTAACCAAATTTCAAATTGCTTACGTCCTTTGGTTTGAAAATAATTAATAAATTGATCCACTTGTTTATTTCGCACAAGAGGAATATGCCCATCCCGATCATCCACCACAGTGAATTTGCTATCCCCCATTTCAATTTCAATTGCTTCTGTTGTGATATCGGTTCGAATCCTTTCAGCCATACCAGGTGCATCAACATGTTGAACAGTCACAAGTTTTGTGGTATAAAGGTTTGTAAATGTTCTATTGAATCGCTCGAATTCTTCTTTATCTTCCAAGTTCATTTCACCAATCTGATCCGCTTCCATCAATAGTTCAAAAATTCGGCTGAGATGATAGATTACTTCCAAAGTATCACCATGGTAATCTGAGATCACCGCTTCTGCCATGAAGTTTTTCGAATCTCTCAGGATAGCTGGGTATCGATTTCGGGAATCATCCAAAGTTGCTATACTGTCATTCACAGTAGGCACAGTAGTGGTTAACGATGCCTCAGTAGGGAAAGACACGGCCCATGACCCGGATATAAATCCGAGCCAGATGGCAAAGTGTAGAATGGCGCTAAAGGTTTTAATCAAAGGGATTTAGACGAAATACTGCGGGCGAACTTAAAATGGAACTCTTGCTTTATACAAGACCTTCCATGCTCATTTTATTAACTATTTTAGTTTTGTTGAATTCAAACATAAAAATAATGATTTTTATCTTTCATTTTCAACTTTTCACTTGGGCAATAACAATAATTTTTTATGATAAATTATTTTACTTTTAATTAATTAATAAAGGTTGAAACATCCATAAGTCACCACAATGACATTAGATTCAAATTCACCGGTATTTGATAAGTAGGACATTCCTTTTATTGAATAAATCATAAACTTCGCTTCACCTTGCATACATGGCAATGCCAGCCGAAACAATAATGGCTCTTTAGATAAAGTAATCCCTGTGCAATGTGGAAGGATCTCAATTGTTTTCGAGTCAAATTATTCCCAAATAATCGATTCAAACTACCATATGTGTATGGTAATTGTAATTTCGTCCATCGTTCAAAATAGGAAGTATAATCAGAATGAGATTCCCCTGCTGTAGCAGGGAAATGAACATTTCCGCACCATTCTACCCAAGTTGTCTCTCCAAATCCATAGTCTTCAAAACCCTGTTTCACTTGCTGCAAGGTCAAGTCTTCTGGGGCATCCATAAAATAGTCAAAACTCCATTGAGCGATGCGTTTAATGATTCGTTGAGGATGACGCGCAGGCATGGTTCCTGCACGATGCCAATGTAATGGAGATGAAAAATGTATAAAGGTTTTAACCCAAGTATCTTTTGAAATATTTTTTGTGATATATGGGAATATTATATTCCCTAGTTTTCTATAAAGTTGTCTGTTTTCCCCGGCACCAAAATTAACCAATGATTCAATAAAAACCCGTTTTCGCTTTTCCTTTACACTTTTTTTGAAAAATAATACTTTTTCCTCCCACCGTTTCAACCCGAATTCCATTAACACTATCATTTGATTTGGTGTAAGTGATTGGTTTGGCAATAAACACTCATACCTTTTTTCAAAAGAATGGATATCAAGTTGGATAGTTGTCACATAGAGTACAGGCTGTCTGGCAAAAGTTGATACAACATGTAAAATCACACCATCATATCTATTATCACTAAAGTGCCCATGAGAAATCCAGTAAGATTCATGGCTATGAATTTCCACTGCACCTTTTATCATTTCACCATTTACCCAAATGACCGCATCTAAAAAATCAGGGCCTTCATTCTTGTTTTTCCGCCCGGGAGAAAATACAGTTACAAAATTTCCAAATCGATCTTTCATAACCGTCCCTGGCTTTACCTTTTCCCAGAAAGCCGCCAAAACGGACTCCTTTACATTATTCGCGTCTTGAATTCCTCCATGGGAAATTGATGGAATCGAGTAAAAATGATACATCAATTTTGTTTTAGTAATTGTTGAACTTCATTTCGCACATGGGTCGCTAATTCTCTCCTTGTTTCATTGGTATAGGTCCCCGGTGGGATTGGTTTAGAAAGCCGCAATTCAATAGGATGGTTTTTCATTGTCCATGACCCTTTTTCCAGCATTTCGAAAGTGTTAACAAATGCCACCGGAACAATTGGAATTTCGGTTTCAATTGCTAGAATCAATCCACCGCGTTTAAATTGCCCCAAGGTCCCGTCTTTGGTTCGTGTACCTTCAGGGAATAGTAATACGGAACGTGGCATTTTCACCAGAGATTCTCTTGCAATCTTCAAAGATTTCAATGCTTGTTCTTGACGACCTCGATCCACAAATATATGACCAGCAGCACGCATGACCCAGCCAAGAACTGGAATAGATTTTAACTCTATTTTTGCAATAGAGACCACCCAATATGGTAGCCCTGCGAAGGCTAATAATATATCAAATCCGGAAGCATGATTTCCTGCAAAAATATATGATCCATTTGGCTTCAGGAATTCCAAACCTTTTACAGAATAATTAACGCCTCCAAAAAAGAGGATTAATTTAGCCCACAGATTAGCACAATAGCCCAATGTCCTGCCCCGCCGGGGTTCAAAAATAGAAACAACGATTCCAATAAAACCCAATAATGTGGTCCAAATAACTGTGTTGAATAAAATCCAAATGTAACGCAATTAGTTGATCTCTCGAATACCTAAAAAATTAGCAACTTCATTTGGAAATTGAATTGTTCCTTTTTCTGTTTGGTATGTTTCCAATAACGCAACCATGAGCCGGGGTGTTGCTACACCTGAACCATTCAAGGTATGGAGAAAATCAACTTTATTGTCTTCTGATCTTCGATATCGAATATTTCCCCGTCGTGCCTGAAAAGATTCGAAGTTACTGCATGATGATACTTCCAACCATTTTTGCTCACCAGGTGCCCATATTTCGATGTCATAACATTTAGCGGCCGCGAAACTTAAATCGCCTGTGCATAATTCAACCACACGGTAATGAAGACCTAATTTCTTTAAAATGGATTCTGCCTGTTTTGTAAGATGTTCCAATTCCTCGTATGATGTTTCTGGAACTGCGAATTTCACCAATTCCACTTTGTTGAATTGGTGAACTCTCAAGAGACCTCTGGTGTCTTTTCCATAAGAACCTGATTCCCGCCTAAAACACGGGGAGTATGCTACATAATAGATAGGTAGTTCTGATTCATCCAGTATTTCATCACGATGAACATTGGTAACAGGCACTTCGGCTGTGGGAGCCAAATAGAGATTATCCACCTCCGTATGATACATATCTTCCTCAAATTTTGGCAACTGGCCCGTAGTTACCATGGATTCTTTTTTCATTAATACTGGAGGGAATAATTCAGTGAATCCATATTCATTTACATGATGATCAACCATGGCATTGATTAAGGCACGTTCTAATTTGGCGCCTTTTCCAACATACAGGGGGAATCCGCTTCCAGATAATTTTGCGCCTCGCTCAAAATCAAATAAAGTTAATGACTCACCTAATTGAAGATGGGATTTAGGAGTAAACATAAATTCAGGTTTTTCCCCCCAGGATTTGATTTCGACATTGTTGATCTCATTGGATCCTTTGGGAACAGTTTCATGTGGCAGATTTGGAATTTGATATAATACTTTATTTAATTCTTCATCGGTTTGGTGAAGCTTATTCTCAATTTCCTTTAACCGATCTCCCAACTCACGGGTTTGTTTAATGGCATCTGAAGCGTCCTGCCCAGCTTTTTTTGCCAATCCAATAGCTTCCGAAGCACTATTCCTTTCAGCCCGAAGATGGTTAACATCTGTTTGTAATCTACGAAATGTCTTATCCAATAAGAGAAGTTGATCCACATCTGCATGGTCATTCTTTAATGCAAGCATTTTTTTATACAACTCCGGCTGTTTTCGGAGATCCTTAATTGATATCATATTATTTTACCAAAATTTAAAAGGAGAATTTATTTTAAATCTAAAAGATTACCTATAACACGTTATACATTTTAAATTATTTTTGTCTAGCATAAGATAGAAATATCAGAAATATAATTATAAAATAAGTTTATAGAATGGATTGATGTATTCTATTAATGCACTGACATATATAATAAAATCGGAAAATAAGAACATGTAGCTATGTTAACAGGGATTCTTTTAGCTTCGTATAATATATATGACAGAATACCTATTTTAACACCCAAAGAAAATAAGATACGGGCATCTGCCCGGGCTAATATTATTTTGGAATTTTAATGGATATATAATAAGTTCGAAAGTACATATTAGGATTTCTATCGATAAAAACTGCGCCCAGTTTACCATAAAAAAGGCAACATAAAAAATACAACCATCGTCTTGGCGATAGCAGATCCTTATCCCATGTCGAAACCTCGACGAATTATCACTAAACATTATGAATAAAATTTTTCTTCTTTTTGGAGTTTGTGCATCCTTATTTGCTCAAACATTTGATATTAACGCATTGAGAATGGCCCAATCCAATTTAGGGTCAAAGGGTATAGATAATGGATCAATTACCAATGAACGTCAAGTTCAACCAAAAATAATAATTGATAAGCCCATTGACCCAAACGCCTATCTCATCGGCCCGGGCGATCAATTTCTCGTCAATATCATTTCCAGTGATAATGTAAGTAATTATACATTAACTGTTTCACCCACTGGCGAAATTTTGATTCCTACTATAGGAGTAGTTCAGCTTAATAATCACTCCTTATCAACAAGTATACAACTAATGGAGTCAGCCATTAAATCTATGAACCAAAGCGCTCAGATTTATATCATATTATCTGAAATTCGAGAATTCAAAATAAAAGTGATTGGGCATCTAAAAAATCCAGGGTTTTATACCGTCACACCAGTTTCACGAGTGTCTGACTTGTATGAAGATATTCTTCTTAAATTACAATCTGAATCATCTGCTGATAAAAATATTGATCAAAATGCTGATCTAAATGCTGATCTAAATGCTGATCAAAATGCTGATCAAAATGCTGATCAAAACCTTTATC
>CAJWPW010000114.1 GCA_913045415.1 uncultured Fidelibacterota bacterium
ATCTTTTGGCTTCGTTCAAAATTCATAGTTTTTTTTACACACCGCTCGAACGTCAACGGCTGAATTTCATTCACACCTAATTCAGTGGCTTTTTCCAGCATCAACTCAAACCGGTCTCTTTTGATCAGCGCCGGCGCCAAAATAACTGAATATTTATTTTCACCTAAATCAGGTAATGATTCTTTGATTGTTCCAGAAACATTTTTTCCGATGGATTTTATTTTAGCATGGTATCCTATACCTGCTCCATCCAAAAGGCAGATTTCATCTCCTTGTTTTAACCGAAGGACTCTGGTAGCGTGATTAGATTCGGCTTTGTCTAATTGAAATGTGCTCCCATTAACATTAAGAGGATTCACATAAAAGGCTTTATCCGGGATCACTTTGCACGGCGATTGAAAGACAGATGGATCAGAAAACCGGAATAATTATTTTTACCATCTGTTTCTTTTTTTAAGGGTAAATATTCAAGACCAACCATGACCATAACAGATGATTGTCCAACTATTTTAAAATCGATGCCCACTCCTAAAAATCCACCTGGAGAATATTGAATACCAGGATTTTTCCACCGTTCACTGAAAGTTCCAGATTCCTCCCCATCAACTGTTGTAACCACGCCGCCTTTTATTGCAAAAAAAGGCGAAAAATTATTCTCAATTTTTCCTACAAAAGGATAATAATTCCCACCAACAAACACCGGGAGCATAACTAAGCTTTTACCACCCACTGATTTGTATTGCCCCGTATAATAATCATAAACGATTGTTTCATCTTCTGCTTTAATATCATAGAACCTTAGTTCACCATTTAATGCTAATCTTTCTGAAGCATGAACATAATTGCGAATGATGAACATGCCGGATCCACTGGAACCGATATCTAAGCCAAAACCATTGGTAACTTGGTCAAACTGTCCCAATAAAAAGACAGGAAATACAAATATTAATAATTTATTCATAGGACAAAACTACTTTTCCAAACTGCTTACCAGATTCTAAATATTTATGAGCAGATTGGATTTCAGTTATCGGAAATATACTATCAATAACCGGGCTTATTTTACCTTCATTCAATAATGCAAGCGCACCATCAAAAGATGATTTTGAACCCATGGTCGATCCCAAAACAGACTGTTGCTTAAAAAATAAATGGGTCAAATTTAAATTGGCTTTATATCCTGTGGTTGCTCCACAGGTCACAACACGCCCACCTCGAGCAAGACTTTTCATGGAAATATTCCAGGTTTCTTGTCCTATATGTTCAAAAACCACATCGATACCCTTTCCATTCGTGAGCGATTTTACTTCACCCAAAATATCATCTGTTTTGTAATTCAAAATATGGTCTGCACCCAATAAACCAGCTTTTTCACATTTTTCATTGGTTCCTGCAATTGCAATAACAGTGGCACCCATAGCTTTTGCAATTTGGATTCCCATGCTTCCAACGCCCGAACTTGCTCCCCAGATCAAAACAAATTCACCAGCTTGAAGATTCGCCCGACTCACCAACATTTGAAAAGACGTTTGGGCCACCAATGCGAATGATGCCGCTGCTTCGAAACTTAATAGATCTGGAAATGGAATGGCCTGAGATTCCTTAACAGTAATTCTTTCGGCATTCACGCCTTGACAATTCTCCCCCATGATTCCCATTGATTTACAAAAATTTTCTTTTCCTTTTTTACAAGAAACACATTCTCCACAAAATTTCAGTGGTTGGATCATTACTTTTTCACCGATCCTGCTTTTTTTCACACCATCACCAACCCCCGATATAATTCCGGCAGCATCGCTGCCCGTTATTAATGGAAGAGGAACGCCGGGAATTCCTTTTCGGACCCAAATATCTAAATGATTTAAGGATGTTGCTTTTACATCAATTAGAACCTGATTTACGGATAATTCTGGTTTTGGAATATCATCCCATTTGAGAGCGTCTACACCACCATGTTCATGAATCCGTATTGCTTTCATTTGTCTATTTTCGCATCAATGCTAAATTGTCCTGGCCCAAGTAAAAACAATGTAAAATAAACTGTAAAATAAATAAAGGCAGACTCGGGATTGTCTCCTTCTGATAGATGATAAACACCTGCGAGAAACATGGTTATCATAACAAATAAAGAAGCAAGCCGTGTTTTGAATCCAACCAGAACAAACAAAGTCAGGACCCCTTCACTTACCGCTGCAAAAAATCCAAACAATACATGTCCAAAAGAAATTCCAAATATGGACAAAACTGCACCACCCAACCAATCCCACGTTTCTGTACCGGCGGTGATCTTATCCATACCGTGAAAATAGAAAAGATAAAATGATGGAATCACCCGTAAAATAAGTAAGGCCCAATCCCTGCCGTCAGCAAGTAATTCTTCATTATTTAAGAGTATCTTCAAATTATTCATCTGGACTTTCCTCGAATTCTGCATCTTGGATATCCATTTTTTGAATTTTAGAACGAATATCTATTTTATGCTTTTTTGCTTTTATGGATTGGTTAAACTTAAAAAGAGAAAGTAAGGGACCAGCAGATTTATAGAGCATATAAACAATGAATCCTAAAAGGAGCCATTTTAACATTAGAATTCCGTAACAGGATTGAAAAATTTTGTCCCTGAAACAGGCTGGCGAATGTATTTAATTACCTCTTTCAGGTCATCTTCGTTATGAACAAAATCAATATTATTCGTGTTTATGATCACTAAGGGTGTATCCTGGTAGCGAAAAAAATATTCTGTATAAACCTGGCTCAATGCATCAATGTATTCATAAGTGATACCTGTTTCCATTTCCCGGCCACGCTTAGCAATATTTTTCATGAGGGTATCCGTATCTGCCTGGAGATAGATCACAAGATCTGGTTTGATGATATTACGTTCCAAAAGATTTGCTACCGTATCATATAGTTGCATTTCCTTTTCACCTAAGTTCAGGGATGCAAACAAGCGATCCTTCACAAACATGTAATCCGTGATGAGTAATTTTTGGAACATATCCACCTGTCGGAGTTCCTGCTGTTGGCGATATCGCTGTAATAAAAAAAATAGTTGGGTTTGAAAAGCAAAACGTTCCGGATCTTTATAAAAATCAGGTAAAAACGGATTTTCGTCGAATTCTTCCCGGACTAATCGAGCACTCAGTTCTTTGGACATCAAATTTGCTAGACTGGTTTTCCCGACACCGATCGGTCCTTCTATTGCAATATAATATAAGTTTCTCAAGCCTGTGTCTCCATGCGGTGGGATGTCACTATTGATGTATCGATACAATGATCAAGCAGATCATTTATGGTGATTTTTGAATGGGGAATTTTAAAGTCTGGTTCCAATTCAGCAAAAGGTATTAAAACAAATTTTCTCATACCCAACATGGGATGGGGAATCGTCAATTCATTTGTTTCCAATACTGAATCACCATGAAATAAAATATCAACATCAATGATACGTGGTGCGTTTTTTTCTCTTATATCTGAACGTCCCAACATTTTTTCGATTCGTTTGATCACATCTAAAAATTCAAATGGTTTTAATGTGGTGGTACATTTTACCACAGAATTAAGGAAATAGGGTTGATCCATATTGTACAAGGGTTCCGTTTCAAAATAGGAAGATGATTCAATATCCAAAATATCAAAATTAATGGATAATCCCATGGTGGCCTGGGCGATATTGGATTCCCGGTCTCCCAGGTTTGAGCCCAATGATAAATAAGCAGCAACCGGTTTCATTTATTTCTCTCGCACCAATTCTACTTCTACTGTATCCAGGTTTGCCATAATCGGCGCATGAGGTTTTCGAATTTTAATAACAACCTTTTGGATCTTAAAATCTGCTAATAATTTTTTACAAATAGTTTGTCCCACCGCCTCGATCAAATGATAATCTTTTTGCGTGAATATGTCGGTGATGACAGATACGGCTTCATTATAATTGATGGTGTCTTTCAAATCATCAGTCTGCCCGGCGATAGAAAGGTCCGTATGCATTTCCACATCCAGTTCGAATATGCTATCCTTGTCCTTTTCAAATTCATACACGCCGTGGCGTGCAGGAATCTTGAGATTTAAAATGCGGACTTTATCCAATTATTTCACCAATTTATTTTTTGTTGAAAAAGGTGCCAGATTTGCCTTGAAGAGAAAACATATTGAGAAAGATGTGGAAATTATTGACCATATCATATCTGTAAAATACAAAGATTCAATAAAGGTCACTTGCCAAATTATTTCCTTTTAGATCATTGGAGTCATTTCAATATTTCCACCTTATTAAAATACTGTAAAGGCACTAAGGAAAATCTCTCTGGATGAATCAAGAGACGGGTTCATCCTCATGATTGAAGTGTATTACCCCAGCCATAGTTGCCTATCCAAGCTCCGGTATTGTATCGCTTCGCTAATATGACCAGAATCAATCTTTATTTTCCTATCCAAGTCAGCAATGGTACGAGATACTTTCAAGATCCTATCATAGGCACGGGCAGATAACCCCAATTTATCCATGGCTGTTCGTAGAAGTTCACTAGACTCATTGTCTAACCCACAATGAGTTTTTATATCCTGGCTTTCCATTTGGGCATTTGCGAAAAGATTTGCGGATTTGTTGAATCTTGATAACTGTACTTCCCTGGCCTTTTGGACCCTTGCCTGAATATCCTTTGAGGGTTCTCCTTCCTTCATATCAGCTAATTTCTGGAACGGAACAGCAGGTACTTCGATATGAATATCTATCCTGTCCAAAAGCGGACCCGAAATTCGGCTCATATATCTTTGGATTATTTGTGCTGAGCATGCGCATTTATTCGTTGAATCTGTGGCGTACCCGCATGGACATGGATTCATGGCAGCAACGAGCATGAATTGTGCTGGATAAGTCAAGGTCAATGCTGCTCGAGCAATTGTCACCACACTATCTTCCAAGGGCTGTCGCATAACTTCCAAAACATGCTTTTTAAATTCCGGTAATTCGTCTAAA
>CAJWPW010000115.1 GCA_913045415.1 uncultured Fidelibacterota bacterium
GCTGCCTTACATGCAAACATGGCTGCTAACCCTTCCTGAAACGAACTGTATTGCTTCCGCTCTTTTAAAAAATTATCCAAGATTTCCCGAATCACTTCTCGTTCATTCCCCAAGGACATTTCTGAAGGGATAGCATCAATCCGGATCGATTTCTCATCCTGTTTCTTAATTCTGAATCCAATTTTTTCTAAATAGGGTAGCACGTCTAAAAGCCCGTCAAAATCATCTGGTGAGAATTCTAAGACTTCCGGAAAAAGCATGGTTTGGGATGCCATGGAAGTAGACTCAAACGCTTTAATCGCTTCTTCATACAATACGCGTTCATGGGCTACATGTTGATCAATAATAACCAATCCACTATTGATTTCTGAAACGATATATTTTTTATGGGTCTGCCAAATATGTTCGGTTGAAATTGTTTCCACCGCCTCTGTAGGCGATTCTGCTAATCGAGATGCATAATCTTTAGCTCGTTCAAGGTTTTGATGCTCCGGTCGTCTCGAACCTGAAAAATCCATATTCCCCTGATTTAGATTAGTTGGAATCGTTTCTGATGGCGATCGAGATGTTTGTCCAAAAAACGGAGTATTCTCGTAATTGGATCGTGATGTTTGTTCATAAGATTGATTAAATCCTGGAACAGTATCCAACACAGATCGCAGTGAATCATTCACTCCCGCTTTTAAAACATGAAAAACACGCCATTCATCTTTAAACCTGACTTCAGTTTTCATGGGGTGCACATTCACATCCACTTGATCCGTTGGTAAAATAAGATTGATAACAAAAAATGGATATTCACCCCGTTTCACCAAAGATTCATAGGCACCATAAACTGCAGTATTCATCAATCGATCCTTAATAAATCTGCGATTTAAAAAAAGATATTGTTCTCCCGGTCTGGATCGGACCAAATTCAAATTGCCTACAAATCCGGAGAATGCATAATCACCTTTTACTAAACTGATTGGAAGCAAATTTCGAGAATAAGTAGGATCCAATAAATTATCGATGCGCTCTTCCAGATTTTCAGTTTTTACATGAAAAATATCTCTGTTATCTGAAACCAGTTTGAATGAAACTTCCGGAAAGGCAAGTCCAAATCGACGCACCACATCCACTATTTTTCTTAGTTCTGTCCGTGGAGTTTTAAGGAATTTTTTACGAGCCGGTGTATTATAAAATAGATTACGGATCGTGATCTCTGTCCCACCAATTTCCGCAGCGGGTTGAATTTTTCCAGCATGCCCATCAATAATAGATAATTCTGCACCTTCGCCTGTCTCATTACTGGATAAGATCGACATTTCTGAGACAGATGCAATACTTGCCAATGCTTCACCACGAAACCCTAGCGTATTGATCGAAAATAGATCATCCAATGTTGCAATTTTACTGGTATGATATCGAAGAACCGAAGATGACAATTCTTCAGGAGACATACCACTTCCATTATCCCGAACTTGGATAGTTTGATGTCCACCCTTTTCAACCACGATTGAAATTTCGGTGGCACCGGCATCTACACTGTTTTCAATTAATTCTTTTACGACCGACGCTGGCCGCTCCACTACCTCACCGGCCGAAATTTTATTCCGAAGATCTTCTGATAATGCTTTAATCATTAATGATGTTCATTGTTTTTTCAAATACAAACTTTTGCATGGATTCTGCCTTTTCCATGATGTCTGCTACTTTATTCCTCATATCATCGCAATACGTTTCATCTTCAACACTGGTGAGATTTATCAGCACATTCATACATGCGCCACTTACACCTGCCAAAGCAATTTCCGCTGCAACACCCGCATCGGAAACAGAATTAGGGTTGCCTTTTTCCACCAGTGTATCGGCTAACTCAATCACACGTAAACATTTTTTTGCCGTCTCCAATGGAATTTCAATGGCATATTTGTTTGCAATCTCAATAGCTTGATTTTTGGCTGATTGTTCTTTGTCATTTGTTGCAGACAACCGATTGGCATCCATAACCTTATTGAATGCATTTGTATCTTCATCCACCAAAAAAGATAGACGATCTTTTAAATTTTGTGCTTCTATTCCGATCTCATCCATTTCCGGTTTCAGATCTAATAGTTCCTTTTTTTCGTGGGACAGAGCAGCCACCATAGATGATAATGCAGCGCCTAAGGCTCCGGCCAATGCTGAAACACTTCCCCCGCCTGGTGCAGGGCTATTTGTAGATAATTCTTCAATAAATTCCTTTCCAACTAAGTTCATCAACGGGCGATCTTCCGACTGAACTGCATAATCAATAATTTTCACATTTGGATCAAATTCTGTAACATCGTTTAATCCCAGCGACTGGACCGCACATTCGACTATATCTGCTGTAGGTACACCCAAAGACCGATTCTGTTTATTAAGATAGTGTCTCCCGGCCATGAGCATGGCTTCTAACGGTATGAGTCCTACCAATTCACTTCCCGTAACCCTAATCCCTCGTTCGTTTGCCAATATACATGCCGCATCAAAAACATCATGAATCGTGGACACTTTAAAATTATTAAAATTTATAGAAATTTGCGCTCGGTTATATATATCCACGTACCACCCGATGCCTTTCACATCTTTAAACATGCCCGGAACTTTTACAGGACTTCCATCATCGTTCCGAACAATTTCGCCATCCAGTAAATTTTTTGAGTTTGGATTTGGTGTCCTTTTACTACGCCCTGCTTCACGAAGTTCAAACGCAATGTCCGTAGCCAGACGATGATCTTTGGTATTGAGATTAATATTATAAGCAATTAAGAATCCCCGACAACCCATGACGGTAGCACCGCCTTTTACATGGCGTTTGGAAGGCCCATAATCGGGCTTCCAATTATCATCCTTTAGCTTTTCTCCCAGACCTTCATATTCTCCTTTACGAATAGTAGGCAATTTTACCCTATCTGGTTTCTGGGCAGATTTATCATATAAAAAAACGGGAATTCCAAGGTCATCGCCTACTCGTTTTCCAACAAGTTTGGACAATTTGACGCATTCTTCGATAGATACATCGCTTACAGGAATAAACGGACAAACATCTGTGGCACCCATTCTTGGATGTGTTCCAGAATGTTGACTCATATCCAGAACTTCGGATGCGCGTTTGATTCCCTGAAATGCAGCTTCGCCAACTGCTTGCGGTGAACCTACGATGGTCACAACAGTCCGATTGGTATCAGGACCGGAATCCACATCCAGCACCGTAATACCTGGGACATCTGACATTTGTTTGACGATGTCGCCAATTTTATTCTGGTCCCGACCTTCAGAAAAGTTTGGGACACATTCCACTAACTTTTCCATATTTTATTGGATCGCAATATTTCTTAAATAAACAATGAAAAAAAGAACAATCATGAGCATGGTAAGAGTCCACCAGAGAGTTCGCCCTTTTCTTCGCCGTATTGGGATTAATTGTTTAAAATAATTCATCAACTATATTGATATTCCTGAAAAAATTATCATAAAAAAACTCACAAACGGTTCCATAACCAACCAGATAATAGAGAATCCTGTAATATATCCAAATAGTATGAGACCAAATAAAACCTGGGGTCCGTAGGATTGGATTTTCCAGGCCAATTGCGGATTTGTTTTCATGAGCCAACCGGAAAATATTTGTGATCCATCTAAAGGTGCGACCGGAATCATATTAAAAACAGCCAATGCAATATTGATTCGTGTAAAATAAAGTAATAATAAAAAAATAGATTCTGTCAAGAGTCCTGTACCATTCAAAAATCGAAGAATTAGTCCACCAATTAATGCCAAGATCAAATTAGCAGCGGGTCCTGCAGCTGCTACCTTCATCATATCCGTCCTGGGATTTTGTAAAAAACGCGTGTCCACAGGAACCGGTTTCGCCCAGCCAAATCCTACAAATAGAATCATGAGTGATCCCATCATATCCAGATGTGCCATGGGGTTCAAAGATAGTCGTCCCATACGCGCTGCCGTGGTGTCGCCACATTTTGCTGCCATCCATGCGTGAGCAAATTCATGAAAAGACAGGGCAAACATCAATGTTGGTATCAATAATACTAGTGCTTCAAGTGGCAAACGGAATAACATTAGCTTCTTGGATGATGAGTTTGATATACTTCTTTCAGATGGTGCTTATCCAAATGGGTGTAAATCTGGGTGGTAGAAATATCGCTGTGCCCCAGCAAAGCTTGTACAAATCTTAAATCAGCGCCGCCTTCTAATAAATGGGTTGCAAACGAATGTCGCAAAGTATGCGGTGAAACAGATTTAGTTATACCGGCAACCTGTGACCATTTTCGTAAAATATTATTTATCATAGCCCGTGTTAGGGGATTGCCGTTTCGGCTTAAAAATACTGAACTTGATCCTTTATCTTTTTGAATCCCTGGACGGCAGTGAATTAAGTAATCATTAAGAAAAATTTTCGCTCGACCACCCACAGGTAATAATCGTTCTTTTGATCCTTTTCCCATGATACGGATCATGTCATCATTTAAATATAAATTATTTAAGGACAAGGCACATAATTCAGACACACGAAGTCCACAGGAATACAACATTTCGATAATGGCTTTATCTCGCTTAGCAAACTGGAATGTTTCTACCACTGCATTGATAATAGCGGAAATTTCTTCTTCCATGAGAACGTGCGGCAGTTTTTTGGGCGCCTTCGGACTGGTTAAAATCAATGTTGGATTCTCATTTACATATTTTTCCGCGGATAAAAATTTATGATAGGATCGAATGGATGAAAATATCCTGGCAATACTGGATGCGGCTAACCCTTTTTCATTCAGACTTCGAATATATTCTCGAATATGCATTTGTGATATATTGGATAGAGATTTAACGCCTTTGTCAACGATAAAAGATAAATAGTGTTTTAAATCACGCTGATAAGCTTCCAAAGTACGGGGAGACAAATTTCGTTCCACCCGAAGCATGGTCA
>CAJWPW010000116.1 GCA_913045415.1 uncultured Fidelibacterota bacterium
AAAGGATTTGGAGAATCTAGCATTGATTTCATGGTTTATTTCCGTGGGAATAAATACGGTGATCAGAACCCCATCATTCATGAGTTTGTGAAAAAACTACATAAACGCTTCAATGATGAGGGTATCGAGATCCCATTCCCTATGCGGACTGTGATCCAGCGAAACGAATCTTAAATGAAAACTTGGCTGATTGTTGGGGCATCTCTTGCTGGATTAGCCGTCTTACTAGGCGCATTCGGTGCCCATGCTTTAAAATCTAAAGTCTTGCCAGAAGATCTTATCATTTTTGAGACCGGTGTTCGTTATCATTTGTACCATGCACTTGGACTATTAATAATTGGTGCGATTGGTTTCCAGGTTTCCCAAGATGTCATTCAAATGCCTGCTACTCTCCTTACCGTTGGTATCGTCATTTTTTCCGGGAGTCTTTATTTGTTGGTTTTAACCAACACAAGATGGCTTGGCGCAATCACGCCTATTGGCGGGTTGTGTTTTATTATCGGGTGGTTACTGCTCGCATTCAATCTTTTTCGCTACTGAGACTTGGCAAAGCCTAAAACTGGAAGACATCTCTCTGTCTGGACGGCATCTTCTTTTGTTGTCGCTTCCATGATAGGCACGGGTGTATTTACTAGTCTCGGTTATCAACTGGTAGATATTCAATCCGTATTTCCCCTAATGATGCTCTGGATTGTTGGTGGCATTGTGGCATTGTGTGGCTCATTGGTATATAGCGAATTGGGAACAGCATTGCCACGCTCCGGTGGCGAATACCATTTATTAAGCCGCATCATCCATCCATCCATTGGTTTTGCCGCAGGAATAGTCTCGGCCACCGTAGGATTTAGTGCACCCGCAGTTTTGGCAGCCATGGCTTTGGGAAGTTATTTGTCTGCCGTCATCCCGGGATTGGATCAAACATTGATCGCTGCAATTGTCATTTTAGGTTTTCATGGATTGCATATGATGAGTGTAACATGGGGAATAAAATTTCAGGATGGCTCTACCACAATAAAAATTGGATTGATCCTGATCTTCATTGCATTTGGATTATTTATGGATACGCCTCAATCCATTTCCATCTGGCCAAAACTCGGAGATGGAGCAGTGTTGTTGAGTTCCGGCTTTGCTGTGAGTTTGGTTTGGGTATCCTATGCCTACACGGGATGGAATTCAGCGGTTTATGTTGCAGGAGAAATCCACGATCCAAAACAGAATATTTCGCGATCCATGTTAATGGGAACCGCCTTTGTCATGGTGCTTTATGTTTTATTGAATTATGTGTTTTTGTATTCTACGCCTACGGATGCTATAGTGGGGCAAGTGGAAGTGGGCTACATTTCAGGTATTCGAATATTTGGTGAAAGGGGAGCAAAGATCATTGGACTCGGCATCTCTATTTTACTTTTATCTACCATCAGCAGTTATGTTTACATTGGCCCAAGAATCATGCAGGTCATGGGAGAAGATTACGCGTTAATCGGATTTTTAAAAGAAAAGAATTCGAATAACATTCCATTGAATGCTTTTTGGGTTCAATTAGGTATATCATTTCTCTTTATTCTCACATCATCCTTTGAACAGGTGCTGATGTATGCTGGTATTTCTCTTATTATTATAACGACATTGACAGTGATTTCTCTATTTATCCTGCGAGTCAATGAACCTGATCTTGATCGTCCTTATAAAGTCTGGGCTTATCCATTTACACCCATGGTCTACCTTATTATCAATTGCTGGATATTATACTATTCATTAAGGGAATCCACATTTGAGTCTATGGTTGGGATTGGTATTATCAGCATAAGCATCGCCCTGTATTATTTTATTCCAGCCTTGAAAAAGGATTGATGAAAAAACCATTACTTCTAGACGGTGCTATGGGAACAGAATTGATTAATCGTGGCATTAATCTTCCCTTACCGATCTGGTCGGCGGATGCCAATTTAACCCATCCTGAAGTTGTTAAAGGGATCCATTCAGATTATATAAAAGCGGGTGCGGATATCATTACAACGAATACGTTCCGGACTACAACCTGGACGTATCGAAAAGCGGGATATACATCAGTGAGAGCAAGAGAACGGGCAAAGGATAGTTTATATAAAGCGGTTGAATGTGCACAAAGTACATCAGGCGAATCAGTAAAAATTGCTGGCTCTATTACGACTCTTGAAGATTGTTATTCACCGGAGAAATTTCCAGGAAAAACGGCTGCTGAAGATAGTTATGGCGAAACCACGGAATGGATGGCTGACGCAGGCTTGAATTTTATTTTATTTGAAACTATGGGGAATATCCATGAGATAACCATCGCCCTGGAAACTGCCAGATGTTTTGACAATGAGGTGGGGTTAAGTCTCATTATGAAAAACGGCGATCATATTCTAGATGGAACGCCAATTGAAGATGTTATCTCACTAATTAATGGTTATGAAGTGGATTTTTTGCTGAATAATTGCAACCAATTGGATACGACATTAAGGTGCATCGATCATTTTGTAAACGATTGGAGAGGGATTTGGGGCACCTATCCAAACCTTGGAAAAACTGATTTCAAAAATGATTATTTTGATATTATTGACGAATCTAATTTCAGCACTGGAATGAAGTCTATTTTGATAAAAGATCCTGGTGTAATCGGGGTTTGCTGTGGCTCAACACCACAGCATATTAGAAAAATAAAAACCTTAATCGAAAAAGATTGAATGATATAGTAATTGCATCATCATTTTTTATTCTACCAATAACCAAATCAACCATTTAACTAATTAACAAAAAAATATGCATTTAAAAATTAAACCATTTAACAGATCTGTCAGATCTCTTTATGATAATCACGGTCATTTTCACGATGGTGATGCGGGGATCGATCTCTTTGTGATCGAGGAACAAACTATTGAAGTTGGGGAGACTACCCTAATCCATTTGGGCATTGCCTGCGAGAATATGGAAAATAAACCGTATTTATTAATGCCGCGATCAAGTATTGCCAAAACGCCACTACGGCTATGCAATTCTATTGGGCTCATCGATGCGGGTTATAGGGGTGAAATCATGGCTGCTGTGGATAATATTAAATTGGAGCCCTATACAGTGGAAGAAAGGCAACGACTTTTTCAATTGGTTGCTATGGATGGAAGTCCCATCCAATTTCAGTTAGTAGACGAATTGACAGAAACACCACGAGGATCGGGCGGGTTTGGATCAACAGGGAGATAATGACAGACTTTGCCATATTGACATTTTTATTTACCGAACTATCACAAAATGAATTATAAGTTACTCTGGCACACTCTTTGTATAAATGATGTGCAGTTTGAGACATTATCTTAATCGTTGAAAATAAAACATATTGTGCGGTATATTCGCCGCCGCTTTTAAGAAATATTTTAATTAAATAAAGATCAACACATAAAGGAGTTTATGAAATGGGTTTAAAACTAAAGCCATTATCAGACCGCGTTGTCGTGGAACCTGATGCAGCTGAAGAAAAATCATCCGGAGGAATCATTCTTCCTGATACTGCCCAGGAAAAGCCACAACAGGGAACTGTTGTTGTTGTTGGACCAGGCAAAGCCAGTGATGCTGGCACAATTGTAGATATGACTGTGAAAGCAGGAGATAAAGTTCTCTACGGAAAATATTCCGGAACTGAGATTACTCTTGAAGGCACGGATTATGTAATCATGCGCGAAAGCGACATTTTAGCCGTATTGTAAGGAGATAATAAAAATGGCAAAAAACATTGCATATTCTCTCGACGCTCGTAATTCTTTAAGAACCGGTGTGGATAAATTGGCCAATGCGGTCAAGATCACGCTGGGACCTAAAGGACGGAATGTCGTTATCGAGAAAAAATTCGGTGCACCCACAATCACTAAAGATGGTGTAACCGTTGCAAAAGAAATCGAGCTTGAAGATAAACTCGAGAACATAGGTGCACAAATGGTTCGCGAAGTTGCTTCCAAAACATCCGATGTTGCGGGTGACGGAACAACAACTGCGACTGTTTTAGCTCAATCCATCATTACCGAAGGGATTAAAAATGTAACCGCCGGTGCAAACCCCATGGCCATCAAACGTGGCATCGATGCTGCACGTGATGCGATTGTGGAAGCCATCAAAGGTCAGTCTAAAGACTTGCCGGATGCGCAGCAGATCGCTCAAGTTGCAACTATTTCTGCAAATGATGATAAAGAGATTGGTGATAAGATCGCCGAAGCTATGGAAAAAGTTGGAAAAGATGGTGTGATTACTGTTGAAGAATCCAAAACAGCCGAAACATTCCTTGAATTTGTTGAAGGAATGCAATTCGACCGTGGATATCTTTCTCCATATTTCGTGACCAATTCTGAATCTATGGATGCGGAAATGGAAGATCCATATATCCTAATCCACGATAAAAAGATCTCCAATATGAAAGATCTACTTCCTTTATTGGAAAAAGTGGTTCAAACCGGTAAACCCGTTGTTATCATTGCTGAAGATATTGAAGGTGAAGCGTTGGCAACACTGGTGGTAAACAAACTCCGCGGTACTTTCAAAGTATTGGCTGTGAAAGCACCTGGTTTTGGTGACCGTCGTAAAGCCATGCTGGAAGACATCGCTGTATTAACTGGCGCAACCGTTATCTCTGAAGATGCCGGCTATAAACTGGAAAATGCAAATATCGATTACTTAGGAACAGCAAAACGTGTTGTATCTGACAAAGATAATTCAACCATCGTTGATGGCGGTGGATCTGCAGATGCCATTAAAGCACGGATCAAAGAGATCAAAGTTCAGATTGATAAAACAACATCGGACTATGATAGTGAAAAACTGCAAGAACGCCTCGCAAAATTATCTGGTGGTGTAGCAGTAATCAATGTTGGTGCTGCAACGGAAGTAGAAATGAAAGAAAAGAAAGCACGTGTGGAAGATGCACTCCATGCAAC
>CAJWPW010000117.1 GCA_913045415.1 uncultured Fidelibacterota bacterium
AAAAGGGTCCTTACCCAAAAAATGGTTTTGTTAAAATAAGATGGCAAGTGTAACCGTTAGAGTTGTGGATTGTTATGTGTATTTAAAAATGGATGACGATTTAAAATTTCTATTGTTGAAACGGAACAAAAATAAGATTTATGAACACCTATGGCAGGGGGTGGCTGGGAAAATTGAAGAAGGTGAAACAGCACCAGAAGCAGCCATTCGTGAATTAAAAGAAGAAACAGGTTTGGATCCAGTGAATATGTTTGTGGCGGATCATGTGAGTCGTTTTTATGAAGTCCACGGGGATCGGGTAAACCTTGTGCCCGTTTTTGGAATGGAGGTAGATTCTGAAGAAGTTATGCTATCAGAAGAACATGTTGATTTCAAATGGGTGAATATTTCAGAGGCGTTAAACACTCTGGTTTGGAATGGGCAAAAAGAAGGTATTCAAATGGTTTATGATATGGTAAAAAGCAATGATGATCGTATGCGCTGGTCAAGAATAGAATTGGAATAACAGGAGTAAAAATGTTAGATATCGGTACAAAGGCCCCTGATTTCACGCTTCCCGATCAGAATGGGAATAACGTATCTCTCGGTGATTTTTTGGGTAAGAAAGTGGTTTTATGGTTTTTTCCTAAAGCTAGCACGCCCGGTTGAACTATTGAAGGTCAGGGGTTCCGGGATGAACTCAAAAAATTTGTAGAAAAAAATGCTGTAGTAGTCGGTGTGAGTGCCGATTCACCAAAAAAGCAGAAAAAATTCTGTGATAAACAAGAATTCCAATATCCTATGTTATGTGATGAACAAAAGGAAACTCTTAAAGCCTATAGTGTGTGGGGAAAAAAGAAATTCATGGGGCGTGAATATGATGGTATTTTTCGCAACACATACGTAATTGATGAAAACGGATTGATTGAAAAAGTATACAAAAAAATAAATGTTAAAACCCATGCTCTGGATATATTAGTAGAATTATAATTATTAGCTGTCAGGAAAAATTACGTCCCAGCTAAATGATATGAAACTACCCATAGATGTTTTTACTGAATGGGCCAAAGACGGTCGAGATGAACGTATGGCAAGAGGCCATGCTGATTCAGTAAATAGCATGATAGATTTCGCCCTTGAAGGTCAGGTTGACCCATTCACTTTTATTGATGCTGGATGTGGGAACGGTTGGGTGGTTCGGATGATGGGGAATCACCAACTATGTAAAAGAGCTACAGGAGTGGATGGCTCTGAACAAATGATCAAAAAAGCCATATCTTTTGATTCTGACAACACTTACCATTGTGCCGATCTTGTAGATTGGATACCCAATAAAAAAGTAGATATAGTTCATTCAATGGAAGTATTCTATTATGTTAAAGACCCTATTGGCTTAATTCATCGTGTGGTTAGTCATTGGCTAAAACCTGGGGGGCGACTGATTATAGGCATTGATTATTATTCAGAGAACGAGCCTAGTACATCTTGGAATAAGGAATGTGGCATATCCATTATGACCCGGCTTTCAGAAGCAGAATGGTTATCTGGTTTTAATAGCTCAGGTTTGATTGATGTATTATGCTGGCGAGTAGGTGCCAAAGATGATTGGGCCGGCACCTTGGTGGTGACAGGCCTTATGCATTATTAAGAGCTATTTTTGAAAATCAGCAGTTTGATTTACAATTGATATTAATGTATCAATTTTTTTTTCGGGTATGGATTCATACACAGGTAGATAAACCGTATTAACCATATAAGTAATGCATTCATTTGGTGTCAATTGATTTTCTCCAGTGGCTTCTATTGGATTGAGTTGGGATGAATTAAATGTTGCATCAAATCCATTTGAGCGAAGTTTTGAGACTAGTTCTTGTTTGTTTTTGCTCTTAATTGGAAAAAGCCAATAAGTGTGCGTTTCATTAAATAACCCATGAATATTTGAATCACGATTTAATCTTTCCCGAACAAAGTTCCCAGCATTAATTCTGCCTAATAAATGATTCTTATTCATTGTTGACAATCGATATTTTAAAAACTGTAATTGAGATGTGCATGGACTTTGGCGTATAAGTCTGAAAAGGTCAGACAATTTGAAATTTCTAACTGCGGATATAATTAGTGCATCATAATCAATTCTAAATAGGCGGCAGAAAAAAATATACATACCATAGAAAAAAGGAAATGAGAGAGTTTTCAGAAAAAAATATTTAATAATTTTACTCATAAACTTAATTCTCGAACTTTTATTATAATCCTTCAATCGTGATTCCAATTTCTTATATAAATTGTGATCCAAAGTCAGTGCGACAGAACATCCAAGTGCAGAAACCGATTTGATGGACCCAAAGCTAAACATGCTAATTGCTGTTCGAGGGTGGGGCAAATGTTGCGACACTCCCTGAAATGCTTGTGCAGAATCTTCAACAATTTTTATCTCCGGCCGATTGGCTAATGCTTCATATACAATATCCATTTCCATTCTTGAACCAAATAAATGGCCCACCACAACCATTACGGTTCTATCAGATAAGGACTGCTCAATTACACCTGGTTTAATTTGAAGGGTTGACATATCAAGATCAATCGGAACCACCTTTAAATCATGGGTCTGAACGATGTTGACCATATCAGGAATGTTGATACCAGTCATGATAACTTCACTACCTTTATGGAAGTTCAATTCTGATAGTAGTGCATCAAAAATAGTACGTACAGACAATCCAATAAGGACATTTCCATTGGGCCATAATTTTTTAATGCTATAACCAATTTGATTTCTATCTAATAATGGATTTAGACAATATCCGAGAGCAATCAATAAATCAATATATTTAAAATCAAGCCTCTTGCGTGGATAGACAATCATACGAATCTATTAATCATGATGGCTTGAAGATTCATCTTTATTAAAAGCGAATAGAAATTATTTATTTATCGGGGCATTCTGGTCCAAGAATAAGCCCTGGCTCATGCCGGCGAAAAACTTCTGGAAAAATTCCATTTCATGTACACCACCAGTCGCTAGTATTTTTCCATCTTGTTCTACTTCACCACTGGCACTGACGCGGACATTGGTTTCACCATTGACTAATTCGGTCAAATTGATGGTCACTTTGTATCGATAAATCTTTGGTCCGTCAGGGCCATCATTATGACCATGATTACCCCCCCATAGTGGTCTTGAATCATTGCTACCATCGTCACCAAAAATCATGGCTACAATGATGGCAATGACAGCCACTGCTCCAATGGCAAGACATGCTTTTTGGCCAGCACTTAGTTCCCCTTCTGGTTTTTCATTGGCCAATCCCGCCTTTGCATGTTCCGTTGTTCGGCTGGCGGTAATTAATCCAATATCAGAATTCAAGACTTCAATGGTATAGTCCATGTCTTGAAGTGAATTGATGGCTGCTTTTAGTACGGATTTTAAATCACCGGGGAAAGACCGAGTTTCCATTGCCCTGGCAATGGACGTAGCCGGTTTATCGGTTCGGGGCATATTGGTACAGCCAGAAATGCCCATGACCAAATAAGCAATAAGTGACATGTAGAAGAATCGACCCGATTGGGTCTTAGGTTGAATAATGCTTCTAAACATTTAAAAGGATAGACTTTGGTAGGCATAATCCACCACACTTTTATTGTCGTCAAATGTGATAATAACCGTGAGTGATTTTGAGGATGTACTTGCGGATGATTTGCTACCCGTTCCCGCACCGGTAAACCAGCTGATGGGGTTTATAATCCCAAAAAATGTCATAGATTTAGCTTCTGACTCTCTTGATATGCGATCATACGTCCAGGTTTCTCTACCTTGTTTATCCTTGGATATAATATTGGGAGCCCCCAATACTTTGGTGATTTCTGTTTGGTTTGCCCCTTTCGTCACACTGGATTGAACCATTCCCATGGTAAGCTTGTTGGACTCTTGTGGCGGGTTAGCGCATCCAACCAAAAGCATGGTGGCAAGAATAATACTGATTCGTTTTTTCATGATGATTCTCCTTTTTAGTTTTTAATCACGGGAAAGAACCAAATGTTCCCCTTAAATATTTAGATGTGATTATGGTCAAATAGATGTCACGCATTTTAATTCAGGATACCAATTCCCCCAAAATTATTATCAATGGGTTTGGCTATAATTTCCACCATATCCTTTTTCACATCCACATACCAGATCATGCTCAGCATGATGTAATCACCCGTCTGTCCATTTTTCCACCGCTGAACCGTGCTAAACCGCGTTTCTTTTACCGCAGTCGATTGTTGAATATTATCTTGGTGGCGTTTGGTCCTTTCAAATTCATCTGGGTGAATAAAATCTTCATCATAACGGTGTCCCACCAGATCTGTTTCCCCATATCCCATGGATTTCTCCCAATCGCCGCTCACTTCGGTAATGACGCCATCGGATAGGCGTCCGGCAATAAACAGGGATCGGGCATTGATCTTGTCAATCAAGTCATCTTTATTCTTGGTGGATTGGAGGTTCTGGATTTTATCTTTTAGCTTGACGATTTCATTTTTTAGGTGGACATTTTCATTAATAAAATAGTTGATTACAGTCTGTTTGTCCTCCTTTGTGGGGTCGATAGTTGGGAGAAGGTCTGGGCGTTGAATTTCAGTCCGAACTTTAAGCAGGTGTTTGGATGGAATTCGGCCTGTGGTAAGCCAGGTGCTCAGGGCCTGGGGCGTCACACCAAAATATTCCGCCACTTCATATTTGTGGCGATAGCCCTTTTCGGCCATGACTTGGAAGATTATTTCTTGAACTTTTACCATAATGTTAAATAATACTTGAAATAAATTAACATATACAGTAATATTATTCAAGTAATATGAATAAATATTGAACTTAATTGATAATTTAGTTGGAGTTTTGTAAAGGAAAAACAATGAAAAAATGCTGCATTGGGTTTGCCATGCCTGACGGCAGGACCATCCCCTTTGA
>CAJWPW010000118.1 GCA_913045415.1 uncultured Fidelibacterota bacterium
CGAATGCCGTCCTTGGCCATTTGATCCAAGTTTGGTGTTTCAAAACCGTCAGCGCCATAGCACCCCACATCGCCATAGCCTTGGTCATCGGTAAAAATTATAATAATGTTTGGGAGATCAGACCTTTGAGCGCAGCCCATCAGTGCTAAACTAAAAAGGAGAAGGAGTTTTCTCATTTTCCCATGTCCAGGATCATATCCCAATACTCTTTTGATACTGGCATCACGGACAAACGACCGAATTTCACCAAGTGAAATTCATCAAATCGTCCATCTTCTTTAATCTGTTTTAAGGTTACAGGATTTGCGATAGCATGATCCGGCGTTAAGTCAAATACCACGAGTTTTTCATTATCTACATTGGGGTCAGGATACGAGTCCGATATAATGTTTGCAACACCAGTTACGCACCGTTCTTTCCCTGTATGATAAATAAATGCCTTATCACCTTTTTTCACCTCACGAATGAACTTTAAAGCCCAGTTGTTGGTGACACCATCCCAATAAGTTTGTCCGTCATTTTCCAAGTCCTGATAACTGTAATCGTGGTCCGGTTCACATTTTAAAAGCCAATTATTCATGAAATTGCCTCCGTTATAAATTGGTTCAAGGGAAGCATTTTCTCATAAATATTCCCTGCTTTGTTAATAAAATTTTCCGATGAAATTTCATCTGGATCGATTTGGACAGAAACAATATGATCTTTATGCCGAAGCCATTGAATCTGAGGATGATCTTTTGGAAAACCTCGGGGTGCTGTTTTTAATTGATCACCACTTAATCCATCAAATTCATTTAAGAATGTTTTATCAAGAACAACATTTTCAAATTTTTTTGGCCAGGCTACGATATGATCCCGAATCATGCTAAGTATATCCTTATCTGGATGCCAAATTCCCCCCGCGAGATAAACCTGCCGGGGCGAAATATGAATATAATACCCGGAACCGGCTTGTTTTCGCCCACCCTGCTTCAACGCTGCACCAAACCATGTTTTATATGGAGTTTTGTCCTTTGAAAAACGAATATCCCGATAGATACGAAAAAGACAATCCTTTGGTTCTACACCCATAACAGATTCATCAAATCCGGTGATGGTATGAAGCAATATAGCCACTAGGTCTTCAAAATTCCCAATTGCGTCTTTGTAACGATCTTTATTGGCATGGTACCAGTCTCTGGTGTTGTTTTTATGAAGATCTGTTAAAAATTTCAAAGTGAGTTTAGATATCATTGATTGACACTCTTTTTAAAAATAATCAATTTTTCTCTTCCTTTTCTGGGCTGAACAGATTGTGAAGGGAATTCTTCTTTTTCAATTTCCCAACCTGAATTAAATGTGGATTTAACTTCATCAATTGTTGTTCCCCAGGGAGGGCCACCCTCCTCCTGACTTTTATCCAAAGGATACCAAAGCCCAACGAGTTTACCGCCTGGTTTTAAAATTGATCTCACTAATTTTTCATATTCTTTCCTGCGATTGGGATGGATAGCACAAAAGCAGGTTTGCTCTATCACATAATCAAAAGTGTCAGGATATTGTCCTACCAAAGAAAAAATATCATCTTGAACTGTGTTGATAGTTACCGATTTTTGAATAGCTAATTTATTTAATTCGGAAATTGGTGTTGGCGCAAAATCAACAGCTGTAACATCAAATCCCTTTTTGGCAAACATGATGGCATCATATCCTCTACCACAGCCAACAATACAAACTTTCCCTTGAATTAACTCATTTGAAATAGAATCAAAAACAGGTGTAACACCTTTTAAATCCCAACCTGTATCATTTTCTAAATATATGTCCTCCCAAAACTGAGAGTGATTAACTTCATTCATTATAAAAGGTACATTTCTTTTTTATCTTCGTTCACTTCGCCATTTTTAATCGAAACATAATGGACATACGAATCAGAATAAAACTGAATCGATTTGTAATATTTTCCATTTTTAAAATGGATGGCAGCGCCACCATCAATGGCCCAGCCCGGACCACATTTCCCCTGTTTCAACATCTTATGAACATCTGGCCTACGATCCTTTTCTTCCTGATAATGAGGACAAGCCATTTCCGGAAGGAAACCAAGGCAATCCATTACATTGAGATTACTGGCCCAGGAATCAGTGATACCTTGCTCGAACCAACAGATTGCACCAGCACTTACGCCACATAAAATTTTACCATTATTATAAGCTTTGAGCAAAAGTTTATCCAATTTCCATTCCTGCCAAACTGCTAACATACTTTTGGTATTTCCGCCACCGACATAGATTACATCCGCTTTATTAATAATACTATCTAACCTAGGTGTCCTCTGGAAAAATGTAACATGACTTGGCTCACAACTCATTTTTGTAAAACATTTATAAAACTGGATAATATAGGCTTGGTTTTCTGCACTGGCTGTTGGAAAAAATACTACATTGGGTTTCCCCTTTCCCGTAAGCTCTAAAATATATTTCTCAATTTTTCTGTGATTCGGATTTCTGCCAAACCCACCACCGCCAATGGCAATGATATGTCCTTTTTCACTCATGGATTACTTTGGCTCCTTAAAATATTGAGTGAATTCATCTGTTGTTTCAAAGATGAGAAATTCTCCATTCGATGTTGAGATTACTGTCTTTCCTTCTTCTACCTTTATGGTTTTTCCTGATTTTGTATTTTGTACCTCTAATTTCCCAGTTAATACGGAAAAAACGCAATCTGAAACACCTTGATAATGTGGACCATGGTCATTCATGGTTCGGTGTCCTGCCAGAAAGGTTGTTCCTTTCACCACTGCAACGCTTGAAGGTGTGTTAACAACAAATTCCCTATTTCTTGTTTTTCTTAATTCAGCGCTCACCCGTCCCCCAAAAATATTGATCTCCGTTTTGATAGAATCCTTTTCAGCAGAGCCGAATATTTTAATTACTGAATTTCCATACAAATTTATTACACTTTTATCTTGAATATTTAGCAAAGAAAGGAAGGCATTCCTGTCCGTAGATATTTTATCACCATTATAAATTGATTCACCTTTTCGAATTTTTCCGGATCGAATTTTTCCGGATCGGTACACTTCGCCAGTGGCATTCGTGCAGATCCCAATTTGCTCTGGTTCTGGTAAACTCATTAAAATCGATAAGGTAAAAAGTAATAATATGTGTTTCATGGTGCGTTAAACTTAATACAAAGTAATGGTTTATATTCTTGGATAGAATAGGAGAAATCCTGTATTTTCGCCCAAGTCGGGACACGAAGGATTCCAAATTTTAATCATTTTTTTCTG
Source organism: uncultured Fidelibacterota bacterium (assembly GCA_913045415.1). The sequence continues at coordinate 3,275 of CAJWPW010000118.1, forward strand.
ACGCAATTGACACGATTTTTATCACCCTTTTCAGGGCCAAAATTTTCCTTCCTTCTTAAGCCCCAATAAAAGAAAGAATAACAGACGACATCGTCGGTAAATTCAGGGAAACACCTTGAGTTAATGTTGCTATAAGCAGACGGGATTCGTGTAACATATAGGTACAATATGAAGAAGGAAATCTTTATAAATGAGAGTATGGGTGAAACCCGTATTGCGATCCAGGAAGATAGCCAATTGGTTGAAGTTTATGTTGAAAAACAGGATAAACACCGGATGGTTGGCAATGTTTACAAAGGCAAAGTTGAAAATGTTCTTCCCGGGATGCAGGCCGCATTTGTGGATATAGGCAATGACCTGAATGCATTCCTCCCCTTTTCCGAAATTGGGAATAATGAATATATCATTGAAGATAGCGGCAATAAGCACAGCCGAAATAATAATCGTAGACATGATAACATTGAAGTTGACCTAAAAAAGGGCCAGGAAATTTATGTACAGGTTATCAAGGAGCCCTTTGCCGGAAAAGGTCCCCGGGTGACTACAGAGGTAGCATTGCCAGGCCGACTACTGGTGCTTGTTCCAAATGCAGATTATATCGGGATTTCCAAAAAAATCTGGGACAAATATGAACGTCGACGACTGAAAAAAATTGCCCAACAACTCCGTGAAGGTAATACGGGTGTAATCATTCGTACTGTTGCTGAAGGAAAATCTGAAGAACTCATAGAGAATGATTTCAACCAATTGATGGAAAATTGGGACAAAATGGAAAAAATATCAGCTAGAGAGAATGCTCCAGTAATTGTCTATGAAGATTTAGAAACAGCATCAAGTGTGGTTAGGGATCTATTAACACCGGATGTTGAAAAAATTATCATTGATTCCAAGCGTCTTTACAAAAAAACACAACGGTACCTTGAAGAGATTTCTCCAAGCCTATTGGAACGATTAGAACTTTATAAACTTAAATTCCCTCTTTTTGAAAGTTTTGGTATTGAGTCCGAAATTGAAAAGCTGATGCGACCAAAAGCTTGGCTGAAAAGTGGCGCTTACTTGATCATTGAAAAAACAGAAGCCATGGTTGTAGTGGATGTAAACAGTGGTCGATTTGTGGGGAAAAAACTCCATGAAGAAAATTCACTTAAAATTAATCTGGAAGCGGCAAGAGATGTTGCACGACAACTCAGACTCCGTGACTTATCTGGGTTGATCGTAATTGACTTTATCGATATGAGATATGAAGAAAATCGAAAAAAAGTCTATCACGAATTACGGAAAGAACTCAAAAAAGATCGAGCTAAAGTGGCCGTGGCACCCATCACAGAATTTGGACTTTTGGAAATGACGAGACAGCGGATTCGATTAAGTTTGTTGGATTCTATGAGTGAAGAATGCCCAACTTGTCATGGCTCTGGACGGATTATTTCCAGAGAAACGTTGGTGACACGGATTGATCATTGGTTACGTCGCTATAAGAGTAAACATCGTTCTTTAATGCTACGACTACAACTTCATCCGGAAAATGCTCAATACCTGGGGGGCGAAAAGAAACATATTCTTCGCGGACTTATGTGGCAAAATTT
>CAJWPW010000119.1 GCA_913045415.1 uncultured Fidelibacterota bacterium
ACCACGATCGATATCTTTTGGAAAAACTTTGGGAAGATGAATTGCCTTCTCTTGAAGGAATGGACCCATATGACCCTCTTTGTCAAGCCATCGTTCAAAATGAAAAGTGGACTGCTGATAAATTAGGGCAAGATGGACGTGATTTTTGTGAAGCTATGAAAATTGCACATCGGGAAATTATTGGAACAATATTGGTTGAATTCACTCATGCATGGTATAAACGAGATGATAACCCGCCATCTGTATCAGAAGCAATTAATTGGAAGGACCGTGTGATCAAGACTAATCCTGAAATAGAAAAAGTTATATTTATTCATGGACATGTTCATGTACAAAGACATCAGATTATAGATAATCTCACTATTTTGTGTCAAGGAGCAACCGGCCTCCCATTTGATCGTGATCAGCGTGGGTCTGTCGCATTTCTTACTGTGACTGAAGATGATTTTATTTGGGATCTAAATCGGTATGAATATGATTATAAAACCACATCACAACGATTGGAAGAACGGAAACCACCATTCTTCACAAATCTCCAATCAACTATTAAATACGCATCGATTCGAAACGACCTATAGGTCAGGTTCTCCTATTTTCAAGTCGTAATTTTCACGGCTAATTATTATTCAAATGTATTATTTCGATCATAGTGCAACCACACCTGTCCACCCTGATGTTTTGGATCTCATGCATTCAATCCAAAAAGATGTATATGGCAATCCATCCAGCGTTCATTCCCAGGGAAGAAAAGCCCGATCACTCATCGAGACTGCCCGAAAACAGGTGGCAAAAGCTATTGGCACAATTCCAAATCAAATTATTTTTACAAGCGGTGGCACTGAAGCGAACAACCAGGTATTTTGGTCGTTATTAAATCAAAATAATATACATGTGGTCTCCGATACGATTGAACACCCGGCTGTCTTAAAAGTCCTTTCTGAAATAGAAGTTCATGGAATTCACCACAATCTGGTGACTGTTAATAAAAATGGGCGAATTTCCATTGCGGATATTGAATCTACAATTCAAGAAAATACCGGTCTCATTTCAATTATGCTGGCTAACAATGAAATGGGTACCATTCAACCATTAAAAGAAATTGTAGCATTAGCGCATGAAAAAAATATTCTTGTTCATTCCGATGCAGTTCAGTGTCTGGGAAAAATGCCAGTGGATGTCAATGACCTTGGCGTGGATTATTTAAGCCTTTCTGCCCACAAGTTTTATGGTCCCAAAGGAATAGGAATCCTCTATTTCAAAAATAAGGGTTCTCTTTCTTCTCTCATGATTGGAGGTGGGCAAGAAAAAGGACTCCGTGCCGGGACCGAGAATATCGCATCCATTGCCGGCATGGGATTAGCAGCAGAATTGGTAACAAACCAATTGGATCATCATATCAATGAATTAGCATCATTTGAGGCTCATTTTAAATCCGAACTCAAAACAATTTTCCCAAATGCCATTTTCAATGGTGATGCTAACAACAAACTTCCAGGACTTGTGTGTGTTTCTTTCCCCGGTTATCGTTCCGATATTCTCATGGCAAAATTGGATCGTGCAAATTTCGCTGTTTCAAGTGGATCCGCTTGCGGAACTGGAAATGTAAAACCTTCAAGGGTTCTTTCCGAAATGGGTGTAAACGATGAAACCAATATTTCTACACTTCGTTTCAGCTTTGGCGCATCTAATACATCAGAGCAAGTGGACCTGCTTCTTTTCGAGCTAAAAACTATTCTCACCGGCTGATGGGACATATCACTGTTGGGATGAGTGGAGGCGTTGATAGTGCTGTCGCTGCATCTATTCTTGTTGAACAGGACCATGATGTTGAAGGATTGTTCATGAAAAACTGGGAAGAAGATTCTGAATATTGCAACGCCGAAGAAGATTATAAAGATGCGCTCCAAGTTTGTGATACTTTGGATATACCATTGCGATCAGTGAATTTTGCAAAAGAATATTGGGATCGCGTCTTTCAACATTTTTTAGATGAATACAGATCTGGGCGAACACCCAATCCGGATATTTTGTGCAATACAGAAATTAAGTTCAAAGAATTCCTGAATTTTGCTAAAGATCTAGGAGCAGACAAAATTGCTACAGGACATTATGTCCGCAGTAAAGAAGTGGATGGAAGGGTTCAATTATTAAAGGGGCTGGATTTGGGAAAAGACCAAAGTTACTTTTTATATGGCTTAAATCAGGAACAGATCTCCAGCGCACTTTTTCCCATTGGTGACTTGAAAAAATCAAATGTCCGTGAGAGAGCGGCAAAACTGGGATTTGATAATTTTGATAAAAAAGATAGTGTTGGGATTTGTTTTATTGGAGAACGTGATTTTAAAGAATTTCTTCAGCAATACATTCCAGCCCAACCTGGTATCATGGTCACACCCAAAGGCACAAAAGTGGGTGACCATGACGGGCTTATGTATTATACTCTGGGCCAACGGAAAGGATTAGGAATTGGCGGGGGACACAGTGATGGTACAGGGGCTTGGTATGTAATTGATAAGGATCTGTCAAATAATGAATTGATCGTTGGACAAGGACATGACCATGAGGGACTTTATCAAAAATGCCTTACGGCATCTAGAATCCATTGGACCTCGGGTGTAGCACCTGAGTTTGTCAACTTGAATGCCAAAATTCGCTACCGGGCGAAAGATGCACCTTGTAGGATTACCGATTTAAATGATACCGAAATATCCGTTGAATTTGAAGAGCCTCGTTTCGCCATCGCACCGGGACAATCGGTTGTATTTTATAGTGAGAATACTTGCTTGGGCGGGGCAGTGATTGATAAAGCATTTAATTAATTATTTTAATTATTTTAACCTCTTCTATTTTGGAACAAATATATCTGTATTAAATTGAATATTCCATGAGACATATTTTAAAACATCTTATTAACTTAATTTTTCTATCAGGATTCATCCTGGCCCAATTTCGCATGGATGTACCAATCCAAACATTGCCCACCAATCTAAACGGTGAATTGGATGCCCAACCATCCCTTTCATTATTTGATCCAGTACGGTTTAATATGAGTCACGGCTTTACAATGTCAATGATGTCTATGGGCGGGCAATCCGTTTCCATAGCAGGATTTACCAACCGCATCACCTATATGGCTATGGACAATTTGAAATTGGATGCAAATGTAACACTTTATAAAACACAGTTGCCATTCGAACAAAAAGGTGCACTTTTGAATCACCTGGATGTGGCTTATGATGCGGGTATTACCTACCAACCCACGAAAAATTCGTTCCTGCAACTCCGGTTCCAGAACATCCCACACTATCAAAGATACCAAACCAATTCACCCTTCAACCCGAGGTACATTAAGTAAGTGGCAAGAAAAAAAGGTCTCCACCGCAAAAAGAAGTCCCAATCCCAAAGCATGACCCTGAACGCTGCAATCGGCATTGTTGGCGTTTTACTTCTGGGATTCATTTATTCATTCTCCCGTAACGTAACCCATACCGGTATCCCCATTGAGGTCACCTTTCCAAAGATCGATCCTCGGCCTCTTGCTATTGAGGTTTACCAGAAAAATCCAATTCAGAATATTAAAGTTGAAGTCTTGAACGGTTGTGGTTTAAAGGGTATAGCCGCACGAACTGCAGATTTTCTTCGCGCTAATCATGTAGATGTGGTTCGTTCCGATAATGCGGATCATCATGATTACCCAAATACAGTGATCATCAGTCGGAACGAAAATGTAGAAAGTTTGAAAGCTGTTTCAAGATCTTTTGGTATCGCTATGGATGATAAAACCCATATTATGACCGTTCCTGATGAATCCCTAGGCGTTGATGTGACAGTGATCCTTGGAAAAGACATTACTAATTTCACCGCAATTTCTGATTTTATTTCTACAGTTCAATAAATGTCCGATTCTGCACCGGATTTTGTTTCCGACCAGCATCTCCTAAAACAGATCGTCCACCTAGCGCTTGAAAAAAAAGCGATAGAATTGGTTGCAATGGATGTTCGTGGTCTTTCTTCAGTCACTGATTTTTTTGTTATTTGCTCAGGTGACTCAGAGCCTCAGGTCAAAGCTATTGCCGATAATATCAGGAGAGGTACTCCACACAAGCCCCACCATCTTGAAGGATATGAAAATTCAAATTGGATACTCTTGGATTATTTCGACGTGGTGGTTCATGTCTTTAAAAAAGAGGATAGAGATTATTATAATATTGAAAAATTGTGGGCTGATGCTCCCATAACAGAATTCATAGATGAAGAAACTGAAACAACAGATCATTAACGCAGTCTCCACTTCTCTTACGTCTCTTGCCTATCCGGAAAAAGAGTTCTCATTAGCACCGCCAAAAAACCCGGAATTTGGAGATTTATCCACTAATATTTCTCTTTTACTCACACAGACTCTCAAGAAGCCTCCTTTAGAGATTGCTCAATCCATTGCCAAAGAATTAAATAAAAATTTGCCGCATCATATTTCAGAGATTACGGTTACACTCCCCGGGTTTATCAATTTTAAAGTAGACGAATCCTTTTATCAATCCAAAGTAAAAACCATTTTGGATGAAGATGACTCTTTTGGCAAAGGCGGCTTGGGTGCGGGAAAAACAGCCAACGTTGAATTCGTTAGCGCAAATCCAACTGGCCCTCTTACGGTGGGTCATGGCCGAAACGCAGTTCTCGGCGATACAGTTTCAAATATTTTAGAATGGCAGGGATTTGATGTAACGCGTGAATATTATTTTAATGATGCAGGTCGGCAAATGCGAATTCTTGGCCAATCTGTTGAAGCAAGATATTTTGAGATTTTAGGTAAGGAATTTGAATTTCCTGATGATGGATATAAGGGCACTTATAT
>CAJWPW010000120.1 GCA_913045415.1 uncultured Fidelibacterota bacterium
AGTGAATACCCAGTACAATCGAATGATCTATGTGACCCTGAGTAAGGCACCGAAGTGGTCTTTTACCATCACGCAGGATTGGGCGAATGCTTTTGATGGTCCTACCACAGTTGACCCTTATTATAATCCATTAGAGGCATTAATATTTGGAGATCTGAAATATTTTACAGGGGACAGAAATCCCACAGACCCGCCTCCTTTTATTCAAAAAAAGTGGGTTTCCGCCGAGTTGGCCTACAATTTGACATCGTCCCAACGCATTTCAATTATGTATGGATCCATCCAGGGCGGCCTGTTTTGCAGCAATGGGGTATGTCGTCTGATTGCACCCTTTAATGATGGCATTAAATTCTCCTACAGTGCCATTTTTTAAAATCGAATCCCTAATGAATCCTATTAAATTTAATCTTTCACATTAGATAAAATAGCCATGTTTAAAAAGCTTTTATCTTCAATATTCTTTTCAACAACGGTATTTGCGCTGCCATTAGATATAGGCGACACTGCCCCTGATTTTACCATTCCGATTTGTGCAAACGGGGAAGGTAATTTTAATTATTATGATGTGTGTAATGGTGCAGTTAATGGAGGTAATTATAAAGTTTCTTGGATAATCCTATTCACGTCTTGGTGATCAAGCTGTCAAGCGGAGGCTCCACTTGAAGAAGGGATTTGGCAGGAATTTCAAAGTAACAACTCACCTGTTATGATGATAGACTATGGCATGGATTGGGGCACTTATTCCTGCACGGGATGGGCGGATGCATTTGGAACGTCCTACCCAATATTGGATGGTGACGCAGATATGGTTGTTTGGGATACATATGGTCAGGGATACGTACCACAGCATGTTGTGGTTGACCATAATATGGAAATTGTTTATTCAGAAATTGGATTTGATGAGTCGGGATTATTAGCTGCGATTGATGCTGCCATTGCAAATATACCCGAATCTGATATGGATAATGACGGGTTGAATGATCCGGTTGATAATTGTCCGCAAGACTATAACCCCAACCAGGAAGATGTGGATGAAGATGGTTTAGGCGATGCTTGCGATATTTGTGATAATGCGAATGTATGGGTTGTGGGGAATACTGACGGCAGCCTGGACGTGAATGGTAATGTGATCATTAATGTCATGGACATTCTCAGTCTTGTTGATATTATTGCAATTGAGGATGTGGGGAGTTGCGGCTATGAAGCAGCCAATGTGAACGGGGATAACCAAATCAATGTGATTGATGTGATTGCACTGGTCCAAATGATTATGAAAGGTGAAACAAATACAAATTCAGTTCCTCCGTCAGACGGCACTTTTGAGATTCTTCATTCGGATCAAGGAGATAGAGCCATCATTGAAAGCACAGATGAAATTAGCGGATTCCAATTTGAAGTATCCCATTTTGAAATAACTGAAAATGATTTGAATAACATTGCTTTGCCCGAAGGATGGTCCATGAAAATTTCTGAATCTATAGATAGATTTAAAGTTGTTGCGTACGATGCAACGGGACAAAATCCCAGGAATAAAATAGAATTTTCTGTGCCGAATGTATCTGCGAATTCATTTAGTAATACAGTGGTCGCAAGTTCGAGCGCAGGCGAAATCAGGGTCCAGTTTTCTGAATCTAAGGCATTTCAGGGAGACCTAATGCCGGAGTCTGTCCAAATCCAAAGTTTATTCCCGAACCCATTTAATCCTGAATTATCCATCTCTTATGCACTACCTAAAGATGCGTTAACCCGGGTTGTGGTATTTAATACAATGGGTGAAGAAGTTGATGTTATCTTGCCGGAACAAATGACAAGATCGGGCTACCATACTTATTATTGGAATGCAGCAGATCAACCTTCCGGAATGTATTTTATCCAAGTTCAAGCTGGAAACCACGTGGATACACAAAAAGCGATTCTGGTCAAATAATTCAGTTTCAGTTGTAGAATACGAGGATAACAAGCTATAAATTAAGCGGCGAGTAATCGTCGCCTAATTTTTATCCAACATCAAAATGATCAAGGTTAACAACATTGATATTTAAACTCTATCTTGCTAGGATATCTATTTTGTCAGGTGTCCTAATTCAGTTTTTATTGGGCCAATCTGACCCATTTTCCTTCAGGAATATTTCTGTTGAAGACGGATTATCTGAAAGTACCGTTAAGGTCATTTTTGAAGATCATAATGGTTTTATTTATTTTGGCACCGAAAATGGCTTGGATTATTATAATGGATATGAAGTCCTGAACTATCAAATGAAATCCTTTGATGAAACTTCAATCCTTGGGAATAAGATTTCATGTATCTACGAAGATTCAAAGAATAAGATATGGATTGGTTCAGAATTGGGAATCAGCAAATTCGATCCCAATACAAGAACTTTTATACGTCCAGCAAAATTGGATAAAAAAAGTGGATTAGCACTCATTAATCCAGAAACCTTTGCCGAAGATCATAACGGGAATATTTGGGTTAAACTTTTCAACAGTAATTCTATTTTTCAACTCAATTCAAAAAAGGATACAACGGTATGTATGAATTGCGGTAGGGATGATCTGCTAAAAAATATATCGATTCAAATTCTTTATGAAGATGATGATAAAACGATCTGGATTGGATCAGAATCTGGATTATTTTATTTCGACAGAACCCAAGATGAAATTGTCCCGTTTAAGGCAAATTCAGAATTATTTCAATCTCAAATCACAGCCATTGCAAAGGGAAAAAGCGGGGAATTATGGATTGGGACAACGCAGGGTTTGGGAAAAATTGCAACCGGTTCTAGTAATACTGTTACTGTATTTATCAAAAAATCAGGTCTCAATTCAATCCTATCAAATACGATCAATGATTTGAATTGGGATAATGAAAAGCAGGAATTATGGATTGCCACAAATGATGGATTATCCCGGTTTGATGCCGAAAAAAATAAATTCCATAATATTCAGGAAACACCCTACGCCAATAGTATCATTGAAAACAATGTTAATGAAATACTCATAGCAGAGAAATCCGGAAAGCTATGGTTTACCACCGAGAATTATCCGGGGATCAATTGTTTATCTATTACCCTTGATCCTTATTTTGGAGAATTGGATACATCTTTCACTCATTTTGAACATGACCCGGTGGACCCAAACTCTCTAGCTGATAATAACATTTCAGCCTTCATTGAAGATAAAGCAGGCCATGTCTGGATTGGGACCCGCCAAAATGGGATCAGTTTTTATTCATTTGTGAAGCCAAAATTTTCATCCATCCGATATGACCTGGAAAATGAATGGGGATTAAAAAGCGACAAGATTTTTTCAATCGCAACACTTTCAGACGGGTATCTGTGGGTCGGGACGGGCCATGGACTTGAATTGTTATCTCCGGATGGGATCAGGGATTATGAAATGGAAAAATCCGCATTGGGCATAAATCAAGTTATGGATTTGGAAATTATAAATGATGAAATCCTTTGGGTCGCTTCTACAGAAGGTGTATTAAGAATCGACTTAAACACGGAAGAAATAACCCGGTTTTCATCCTTGAAAAATATTCCTGAAAACAAGCGCATTGCTGATGATGTTATTTATGATATTCTTGTGGAAGAGAATGGGATGGTTTGGTTGGGTACACGATCAGGTTTAACCATTATAGATACAGAAAATGATTCCACTATTAATTATAAATCGGAGTTGGTCCCAAGAGTGATATATAAAGATAAAGATGGGAATATTTGGTTAGGAACCGAGATGGATGGTCTTTACTTCCTGCCTGTTGATTTGATCCCAAGTATCATGGATGGGAATGATTTTGAAATTGTTGGCCACGTATTTGATGAAAATGTTCCCGATGGAATGTCCTCTGCCAGGATTACCTGTTTAACACAAGATCAAAATGGTGTCATTTGGGTTGGGACGGCCAATGGTGGTTTGAATCGCTACCAAAAAGAAGATGAAACTTTTTCCCACTTTTTTGTTCAGGATGGCCTGCCCAGTAATTATATAACTGCCATTGCAGTTGATGACGAAAATAACCTTTGGATCAGTACCAAGAATGGCATTTCACTTTTTAATCAATCCAATACAACATTCACGAATTTTAATTTAACCGATGGCATTGGAAATATTGATTATTTCCGGAATAGCTATTCGATTAGTGAAGACGGAAATTTCTTTTTTGGCGGGCCTAAAGGAATCACGGTGGTCAATCCTGGAAATATTCAATACAATGACTATCAGCCGCCCTGTGTGATTACCCGTATTAAAAAGACATCCTTTGACGATCTTGTTTCAGAACACTTTGGGGGTCTGAGCCAGAGCATTGAAATTGATCATCGGATCAAATCTTTTACCATTGATTTTGTTGCTTTGAACTATCATATGACAGAAAAAAATCAATATCGCTATAAACTGGAAAACCTGGACAAGGATTGGGTTAATTCCGATGGCCTGCGATTTGCTTCTTATAATAATTTGGGAAGAGGATCCTACCAATTCAAAGTGCAAGGATCCAATGACGATGGTGTTTGGAGTCATCCTGTCGTACTCGCGATCATTTTTATTCCCCATCCACTCTTAAGTTATTGGGCTTTCGGTATTTATGCAGTATTAGGAATATTGGGTGTTTATGTTTTTATTAAACATCGTGTTCAAAAACAAAAACATGAATTGGAAGAAGAAAGACGGATCAAGGAATTAAAACAGGCACGGGATTTCCAGATGTCATTGATTCCACAAACGGCGCCGGAACACCCAGATTATGATTTTGCATTTCATATGAAAACATCCACAGAAGTAGGCGGTGATTATTACGACTTTTTTCCGCAAGATGATGGTTCCTTGTACATTGTTGTTGG
>CAJWPW010000121.1 GCA_913045415.1 uncultured Fidelibacterota bacterium
TTCATGTAAACCGGGAAGAGCCCCGTGCTCACTTTTTTCCATTTGAGTCGGAAGAACTGGCTTTTGAAAATGATCCAGCAAAGTCAAAATATTTTCAATCCCTAAACGGGACATGGAAATTCCATTTTGCAAAAAGTCCTGACAAAAGACCGAAAGGCTTTCATCAATCAAGTTACAGTGTGAAAGACTGGGACGACATTACAGTTCCTGGCCATTGGGAAATGCAGGGCTATTCTGTTCCCATTTATCTCGATGAAGAGTATCCCTTTAAACCGGATCCGCCAAAAGTTCCATTTCATTATAATGCGGTAGGTTCATACGTAAAAACGTTTGAATTGGACGAAACGTGGAATGGCCGGGATATTTTTATTCGTTTCGGTGGCGTTCGTTCTGCTTTTTATGTTTGGTTAAATGGGAATTTTATTGGCTACAGCCAAGGGTCAAAAACACCTGCAGAATTCAACATCACTAATTTGGTCCAAAATGGTGAAAATAAACTTGCTGTGGAAGTTTACCGGTTTTCGGATGGCTCCTATTTAGAGGGGCAAGACACTTGGCGGGTCAGCGGATTAGAAAGAGATGTTTACCTTTATGCTGCACCCAAAACACGCATTTCAGATTTCTTTGTTTATGCCGATCTGAATAAAGATGGCCGTTCTGCCAATTTTTCTGTCAAGGTTGACCTTTTTAATCCAGAACGATTTACGGGTAAATATAAAATCGATGCGGTCCTAAAAGGGAAACGTGTTCTTTATAAGAAGGATTACACCGTAGCTATCGATTCAACAAATTCGGTTGAATTTCAGGCAACTTTTTCCAAAGTCAAACCGTGGTCTGCCGAAACGCCTTACCTTTATGATTTACAAATTATGCTCACTGATCCCCAAGGGAATTTGGTGGAATCTTTTACACAAAAAGTGGGATTTAAACGGGTAGAAGTGAAAAATGGAAATCTATTGGTAAATGGAAAAGCTGTCATGTTCCGTGGCGTCAATCGCCACGAATGGGATCCGGTTGTGGGGCGCTCTATCACAGAAGAAACTATGATCCGCGATATCCAACTCATGAAGCAGCATAATATCAATGCCGTTCGAACAAGTCACTATCCAAATCAGGAACGATGGTACGAACTCTGCAATGAATACGGATTGTATGTAATTGATGAAGCCAATATCGAATCTCACGGCATGCAGTTCCACGAAGGGAGTTATGGACATATTGCGAATGATCCTGCATGGACAGCACAATGGATTGACCGTGGAAAACGAATGGTGGAACGGGACAAAAACCAGCCGTCAATTATTACCTGGTCTATGGGCAACGAAGCCGGCGATGGAGAAAATTTTGTAAAATTATACGATTGGATCAAATCACGGGATAAATCCCGGCCCGTTGTCTATCAGCCAGCCTGGTATGAGCGCCACACGGATGTGGTTTTCCCCATGTATAAATCCATTGAATTCATTTCGGAATACGCAGAAAAGAAAACGGATAAGCCACTCATTCTTTGTGAATTTGCCCACGCCATGGGAAATAGCGTAGGTAATCTCCAGGACTATTGGGACACTTTTGAAAAATATGAAGCACTACAGGGTGGCTTTATTTGGGACTGGGTAGATCAAACAATCCTGAAAACAGATGAGAATGGGACAGACTATTGGGCTTATGGTGGTGATTTTGGAAATGAGTTTCTTGAAAATGATTCCAACTTTTGCGCCAATGGATTGGTGGCCGCAGACCGATCATTGAATCCCCATATCCTTGAAGTAAAAAAAGTATATCAACCGGTCAAATTCACCAATGTCACGAAAAAATCATCTATTACAAAAATTGAAATAAAGAACCGATATGATTTTATTGATTTAACTCATTTGGATTTTTCGTGGATGATTGAAGAAGATGGAAAGCAGATCCAAAAAGGCAACTTGGGAAAAATAAAATTGGCACCCGGGGAAACAGACAATTTCAAATTCAACCATCAATCAATATTACCCAAACCAGGATCAGAATATTTTCTTACAATTCGAGCGAATACAAATTCAAGGTCAACAATGATTCCTAAAGGTCATTTGGTTGCGTGGGGGCAATTCAAATTGCAGATTGAAAGTACCGTTATGCCTTCCCCTGCTAGCGAATATCCTGAATTAGCAATGATGGAAAATGATAAGCTGATTGAAATATCTGGCGCTGAATTCAAAATCACATTTGACCGCGAAAAAGGAAATTTGTCCCAATATCATTATAAAGGAATTGACCTTTTAAAACATAGCCTGCAATCCAATTTCTGGCGGGCGCCCAATGACAATGATCTCGGAAATGCCATGCAAAAACGAACAGGCATTTGGCGAAATGCCAGTACGGAATTGGAGACCACAGAGTTCAAAAGTTTCATTAAAAATAATGTGGCACATATTCAGGTTCTATTTTCCCATGATACTACAGGGACAGATTTGCAAACAAACTATTTTGTGTATGGAAATGGTACTGTCAAAGTAACCCATAAAATAATAAAGACGAAATCGGATAATCCGGAGATTCCAAGATTTGGATTAAAAATGTCCTTAACAGGAGATTTCACTGAACTCAGTTGGTTTGGCCGTGGACCTCATGAATCCTACTGGGATAAAAAAACTTCTGCTGCAATTGGACTGTATAATGGATCTGTTTGGGATCAAACTTTTCAATATGTTCGCCCCCAGGAAACAGGGAATAAAACAGATGTAAGATGGATGGCTGTATCCAATGGAAAAATTGGGCTAATGGCAAAAGGTGATCCTACTTTTGATGGTAGTGTACATCAATATCCATACAATGACCTGGATCATGTTCGCCATGGACAAAAACATGGGAAACTGGATATCCAGCCCAAAGACCAAGTCGATTGGCTCATCGATTATAAACAAATGGGAGTGGGCGGTGATAATAGTTGGGGCGCTCGTCCGCACGACCAATATACCCTTAATCCAAAACCCTATTCTTTCTCCTTTATGTTGATTCCATTTGAATCAACGGATGACTTAACAAAACTTTCAAAATTAGAGGTAAGATAAATGAACACAATTTCAATCATTTCATTTATTGTGGCGACAGGTGCTGTCGCCTTTTTTACAGTTCGAATTGTCCGGGGGATGAAAAAATCTGACAATGCCACAGAAGAGTATTTTACCGGTGGACGGGCATTGGCGTGGCCGGTTGTGGCCGGCTCGCTTCTTCTTACAAATTTATCTACGGAACAATTGGTTGGCCTTAATGGTGCTGTTTTTGGAGATAAAGCATTGGTAGGCATCGCTTGGGAAGCGTTGGCAGCCTTTGCCATGATTGCCACAGCGCTCATTTTCTTACCAAAATATTTAGCCAGTGGATTTACCACCACGCCGGCATTTCTTGAAAAGCGTTTTGATAAAACTACTCGTTCCATGGTGTCCGGATTATTCCTATTTGGTTATGTGACAGTTCTACTTCCAGTTGTTCTTTACACAGGCTCCTTGGCAATGATCGGAATGTTTGATTTGAATATTCCTCTTTGGCTTGTTGTGGCAACGATTGGATCGCTTGGGAGTGCATATGCTATTTTTGGTGGGTTGAAATCTGTGGCTGTCAGTGATACCATCAATGGCGTTGGACTTTTGGTTGGTGGTTTAGCGATTCCAGCATTGGCTTTGGTTGCTTTAGGTGATGGCTCATTTTTCTCCGGATTGTCAACATTGGTGAATACGAACCCGGAATATTTGGCAGTATTAACTAACACCAATGTGGAAGGCAATGTGGTATCGGTTCCATGGCCAACCTTATTAACCGGGATGATGTTCATTCAGGTCTTTTATTGGTCCACGAACCAAGTGATTGTTCAACGCGCCATGGCGGCAAAAAGTTTGGCCGAAGGTCAAAAAGGTGTATTGTTTGCATCTGCCATGAAATTGGTGGGTCCTCTTATGCTTTGCTTACCGGGAATCATTGCACTTCATATGACAGATCTTACAATTGATAAACAAGACCAAGTCTATGGAGCAATTGTTCGGCATGTTTTGCCCGATTGGTCACTAGGATTATTTGCAGCTGTTTTGATGGGCTCTATTTTAAGTTCTTTCAACAGTGCCTTGAACAGTGCATCGACATTGTTTTCACTCCAGTTTTATCATGGTTACATAAATAAAAAAGCATCTGGAGAACAGATTGTAAAAATTGGAAAATATTTTGGCATTGGACTAGCGGTTGCATCCATTATGATTGCACCAATATTAGCCCAGATGCAGTCTATTTTTGAATATCTCCAAAAAGTAAATGGATTATATAGTGTGCCTATCATTGGGATTTTTATATTGGGGATTGGCACCAAACATGTCCCCGCCATCGCAGCTAAAATTGGGATGATTGTAGGTATGGCATTTTATGCATTTTTCACTTTTGTGAATATTAAAGATGTTCCGGTATTTTTTGCCAATGGTGATGGAGATCTTCATTGGCTTCATGGATATTTTATTAGTTTTATTTCATCGGTTGTTGTGATGTTGGTCATTGGTTACATAAAACCAAAATCTGTTGAGGAAATCGCTATAAGTGATCAGCGGGTTCCAGCACCTGTGGATATGACGCCGTGGCACCAAGCGAAGAATGCATCCTATGCCATCATGGGAACGATAGTTGGGATCTATTTATTCCTGACTTGGATTTCAGGATAACATACTGAATAAATATTGAAATGATGGAAAATGATTTAAAAGTGGTTCCAAATATTAGTTGTTGCTTTAATTATTTTACCTCATTGAATAATTTGATTCAAAACACATGAATATCAATTTTAAAAAACGAGAAAGGAA
>CAJWPW010000122.1 GCA_913045415.1 uncultured Fidelibacterota bacterium
CCACAATCTCGAATCTGGCTGGGCGAACCAGGCAATGAGTCTAACCCAGAATTCATCACAGTTTGAATCGAATCAACAATAACTAAGTCTGGCTGAATCCTATCAATATGAGAGATAATACCATCTAATTCATTTTCACCGGACAGAAATAATTTGTCTGGTTTTATATTGAGACGACGAGCCCGAAGAGCCACTTGTTCCTCACTCTCTTCTGCAGAAATGTAAAGTGCTTTCCGGTTAATCCCGGAACAGATGTGAAGCGCTAAAGTAGATTTTCCAACGCCGGGACTACCACCCAATAAAATAAGAGATCCGGATAAAAGTCCACCACCCAAAACACGGTCCGCTTCGAGGAGCCCTGTTGGAATTCTTTCGCTGGAATCTGCTATTAAAACTTCCTTAAAAGATTTGGTTTCCCGGGGTTTATGGTCACGGCCATTTTTCTTTGCAGATATTTTGAATTCAGAGAGTGTTCCCCAGTCTTTACAGGAAGGACATTGGCCATTCCATTTGGGAAAATCGTCTCCACATGCGGAGCAAAGGTATGCTGTTTTTGTTTTAATTCTAGCCATGGCTGGGCAAGAAATTGGATACCACGGCAAAGAGAATCAAGTGAGGTTTACCAATCTGGACCCAATGAGAAATACCACTGGGGTTTAGAATACCCATTTGGGTTTTTATCCCAAGCTGTTTCGATCCTTAATAAAAAATAACCTAAGTTAATTTTAGTACCTAATCCAATGGTGGTCACCCAGGGTGAAAATTCACCGGAATTACTAGAGCCATATCGATCAGGCCAAGATGTATTGGTGAATTCTTTTGGATCATCCCATGCTGCACCCACATCCATGAATGCATGACCGCGGATATTCCCGAAAATCACTTTCAAAGGAAATCCCAAGGCGAGATAGTTGATAAAAGGGAACCGAACTTCAAAATTCAATAAGGTCGCATTAGTTCCAAATCGTTCAGCAAACCGTGCGCCACGAAGAGGAAATGCATATTCGGTAAAATAGATATCGTGAATGAGAGATGCGTTGGATGTATCCAAAATCACATTTCGAAAATTACTTTCATCTATGACGCCATTCGTTTCACCGCCACCACCAAGTAAATAGGGTATTCCCCCCAGGAAGAATTTTTGTTTATTTGCGCCTATACTTTTTCCAAAAAATCCACGAATAGCTAATGTGTAATCTTTACCCAATAGCCAATATTTTCGGGAATCTGTCTTGAAGGTTTGAAATTTCAAATCATTAGAACCATATCCTGGATTAATGGTCATGGACATGTTTTGGCGAAAACCATCAACAGGCCCTGTGAACCCAAAAACAGAATTATCAAATATCCAACTCACAGTGGGAAGAATCGTGGAATAATCTGATGAATAGGTAGTTAAATAACTTATCTGGCCGAACTCATCCGGTGGGCTTTGTTCTAAAATTGAATAATTTATATTGTGCCACGATAATCCATAATCTATTCTCTGGAACCGGCTTAAAGGATGAGAAATAAATCCCTGAAGTCCATAATGACGAAGCCTACCAATGGAAAAATAATCTACATTAAAAAAGTCCGCATTCTGAAAAGCAACAAAATGATAATCCATTTTGTTTTTCAAATAGGCATAATAGAAAAAATAATCACTATTTTCCAGAGTCAAAACCATTTCTGTCCCAAAAGCAATTTTATGATCACCTAAAATATCACTAAATGAAAAATATGTCATTCCGCTAGTACCAAACACATTACTAATCTGCAGATTTCCACTGATAAGATCCAGTGTAAACCGAGTCTTGTAAGATTTTGGAATATAATGACCATCTACTTTTGTAGAATCTACAGAAACCAATTCCGCCACTTGCGGTTCATCCATTGATGAATTAAAATTTTCATATCCACGAGCAAAGATCCAATTGGAAAAACCGTCTGAAAAACCTTTCCCCTCCTGACCCGTTTTATGTTTACGAAGATCAGCTATCTTTTCATCATCTGAAACATCTACTGTCACATAATGCGTCTGACTAATCTTTTTTTCCGGCATTCTTAATGGATTTACAATACTGTAAAGATCCCAACCAATACCCGCATATCCTGCAAAAATGAGCATATCGTCATTCCCAGATATGGTAGGCTGTTGGAGACCGGTCAGAACATTTGTTATAGCATAGGGTTCAATCTTTTCCTGCGATTCTCCAGATTCAGGATCAAATTCATCTTGAAGCGGATGAATAAAAAGGTTCCAAACACCATTGTAATCTGCCGTATAAAAAAGTGAATTCTTCGTATTCGCCCAAATGGGGTGGGACTCATTATGGTCCGTGGCTGTGATGCGTTCTATTTGCATGGTGTTAACATTTACGGTATAAATATCTGTCTGGCTATAATTGTGGTCAACCATTTTACCATTAAATTCGCCGTTAACGTGCTCACCCCTGTCAGAAACAAAAACAATTTGGGTTCCTAATGGATTCCAGGATGGATAGGAATCTGTGAATATATCATCAGTGATCTTTCGGGTAGTACGTTTGTTTACATCGTAAATATAAATATCGCTGGAGCTGCCAACATGTCCCACAAAAGCAATTTCATTCCCCTTGGGGCTCCAGGCAGCGGAAAATACACCATCCATTTCCATTTCAATTTTTTGGCTTTTTCTTGTTTTTACATCAATAATATGGAGCACGTCTCCTTTACCTGCTTTAGCAGCGATGACGATCTTTTTACTATCTGGGGACCATGAAAGTCCTGGCTGAAGCCATTTCAATTCTTCAAAATTAACAGAGCGATTGCCTTTTACCAGTTTTTTGATTCGTTTTCCCGTCATAGCATCCAAAATATGAATATCAAAATAACCAGTTTGGTCAGATAAGACTGCCACCCTGCTTCCATCAGGTGAAAGGGCAGGACTCACATTATAAAAGTTTCGTGCTTTTTTATGATCTGTCAATTTTTCTGACATATCTTCTATAGGATCTCGATCTTCTACGTCGCCCCAATATTCCTTTTTAAGGTATTTATGCCATTGGGTAGTAAGTTCCTTAAAATTCATCCCCAGTGCCCGTTCATATCCACGTTCGGCATTTTGGGTCATTTTCATAGAACGAAATACATCACCAATTTTCTCCCGACCGTATTTCCCGGCAATAAATCGCCACAAAGATTGCCCTCCTTTATAGGCCATGAAATAATTCAATTCTTTAACAGATGGCATACGTTCATGGATGGCAATATCCCGTAAAACCATATCCGCTTTTGTATCCCAGTTAGAACTCAAATATTCTGCGAGACCTTCGTTGGACCAAATGGGGACACGAATCTTGGTTCGGCTTGAAATCACATGCTGCATACTGCCGCCATAGACCATATCATTAATGATGGCATGTACCAACTCGTGGTGGATCACATGGCGAAATTGTTCATAGTTGCCGTCAAATGGAAAAACAACACGGTTCTTGAAAAGCTCTGTAACACCACCGATTCCTTCTCGCATGTACGTGTCCACTACATTGGTTTGCTGAAAATCATTATGGGAATTATAGACCATGATGGATACTCGCCGTTTCAGATCCCAGCGCAAATGAAGTGAAATTTGCTCATAAGATTCTTCCGCAACATCAGCGGTGAATTCTGCTAAGTCTTTTTCTCCGCCATAATAATAAATGTCAAAATGGGGCGTCTGGATAAAATTCCAGTCAAAGTCCCTATACTGAACCTTATTCTGCCCAAAAGATTGGGCATTCAGAAGCGTCGATAGACATAATGTAATTGTAAAAAGAAGTCTCATGGCTTTAAAAACTACGTCTCTTAATGACGAGAGTTCCCTAATGTTAGTTAGAATTATGGAGAGAAGTCAACTATTCGTCGAAACCAATTTTTCTTAGCGCTCTGTCCTTGCCCATAGGAATTGTCACAAGTAAGTTTGGCCCGTCATGAAGACACCCGTCTATTTTATTTCTGATATACATTTAAAGTTGCGAGCATCCCCGAAAGAGAAAAAACGTCGGGGAAGTTTGTATCGCTTGCTGGATCAAATCCGAAAAACCGGTGGATCGTGCTTTTTTGTAGGAGACCTTTTTGATTTCTATTTCGAATATCCCCATTTGATTCCCAAAGCTTATATGGACTTCTACCAGAAAGCGATGGATATGAAAAAGGATGGCATTGAATTACATTTATTATTAGGAAATCATGATTATTGGGTACAAGAATTCATAACAGAAGAACTTATGGATCAAGTTTATTTTGATGATGCAATTCTTGAGGTAGATGGGAAAAAATTATTTATCACCCATGGTGATGGACTTTTGAGTTGGGACCATGGATACCGAATCTTAAAAAAGATAATTCGTTCTAAATTTTTTATTTGGCTGTTTCGATGGGTTCATCCTACTATTGCCTATAGGTTAGCAAATGCAATTTCAAAAAGCGGACGACATCATACCCATTCCAATGATTTTAATAAAGATGTGCGAATTGAGCTTCAAAACGTTGCTAAAAATCATTTCGATAATGGCTTTGATTTCATGATCTGCGGGCATTATCATTTAGGTGAGATGTTTAGCGTGAATGAAGGAAAACTGGCCGTTTTAGGTGATTGGTTCTACCGACCATCCTATGCCATCTTTGATGGCACCGACTTAACCCTACACCCATGGGAGAATGATGCGTAGGCTGTTTCTCATAGGGTTTTGTTCATTATTCTTGTTTCAAGGATGCACAAAGATCAAAGGGTTATTTGGGAAAAAAGGTGTCGGCGATCCAAACGATCCTGATTTTTTGAATAATATCCAAACATTGAAAAGC
>CAJWPW010000123.1 GCA_913045415.1 uncultured Fidelibacterota bacterium
TCAGTAGAGAATGCCAAGACATCCACAAAAGATTTTATCATTTGGTTGGAAGAGCAGGCGCCTGATAAGACAGGCCCATCCGGGATTGGTAAGGAAAACTATACCTGGTATCAGCAAAATGTCCATCTATTGCCCTTAACCTGGGAAGATGAAGTGCGGCTGCTTCAGCGGGAACTGGACCGCGCCTGGACCTCTTTAAAACTGGAGGAGCAGAATAATATGGATCTGCCGCCCATGTCTGCTGCCAACACACCGGAAGAATTTGCCCAGCTTACAGAGAAGGGAGTACAGCGCTTTATGAACTTTTTGAGAGATAAAGAGATCATGCCTATTAAGGCCAATATGGAACCGGCACTTCGGGAGCATATGGGGCAGTTTGTGCCTGCGGATCAGCGTAATTTTTTTGCCATCGGTATGCACTACGACCCCTTGCCACTCTATTCTCATTTTGTCCATTGGTTCGACTTGGCCCAGGTACGAGATGAGCCCCACGAAAGTCCCATCCGCCGCGGCGCCCTGCTTTATAATATTTTTGATTCCAAGAATGAAGGTATCGCTACTGGTGTAGAAGAAATGTTCATGCACGCCGGTCTCTATGAAGACAGCCCCCGCTCCAGAGAGATTGTCTGGATTATGATTGCCCAGCGAGCCGCTCGGGGATTAGGATCCCTTTACGCTCACGCCAACGAAATGACCATGGCGGAAGCGGGCCAGGTGCACGTCAAATGGACACCCCGTGGCTGGATGAAACGTGAACCACACTTATTGCAGTTTGAGCAGCACCTTTATCTTCGTCAACCCGGGTATGGGACCTGCTATATCACCGGGAAATACTTAATAGAGAAGCTTGTCACGGAGTGGGCCAAGCAGTTGGAAGAACAGGAAAAACCTTTTGTGATGAAGGATTTTTTCCGGGCGTTTAATGATGCCGGGAATATTCCTGTAGAACTGGTGCGCTGGCAAATGACAGGAAATAAGCTAAATTAAAACCCAATAAACAATTAGGTTACCCATGAATCGTATTATCCCATTCCTATTGATTCTATGTCTAATTCCCCGTGTCTACAGTGAAGAGCGCAAAGAAAAGATTACTGTCGAATGGATCCAAAGCGATGAAGCCAATACGATCGCCGCGGTCCACCAATATCAATGGCTAGATAATAATACAGCCATCTTGTTTAATGTTCGCCAGCCGAAGGAAGAAAGAACGTTCCAGAAACTGGATCCCCGGAAAGCCGGTGAACTCACTCCTTTAGTTAACAAAGAAAAAGCAATTGCCAGCCTGCAAAGAAACATTGGCCATGAAGATTCCACAAAATACCTAGTATGGCCCATTGCGTTTGATTCAAATGGAGAGCAGGCGCTTTACATCTATAAAAAAGATATCTTTATCCTGAATATGGCAACTTCAGAATTCAGGCGTATTACTGAAACTGAAACAGCTGAAAAATCGCCCCGTTTTTCACCAGACGGATCAAAGGTGGCCTTTGTCAGGGAAAACAACATCTATGTTTATGACTTGCTAAAAAACCGGGAAACTCGACTAACCCGTGACGGATCTGAAAATATCCTGAACGGTACTGTCTCATGGGTTTACTGGGAAGAGATCTTTGGCCGGCAGGATATTGGCTATTGGTGGTCAGATGATTCTAAGGCACTGGTTTTTTTACAGACCGATGAATCACCAGTGACAAAAATGCATTATGTGGATTTCAAGCCTGTGGAACCACGGCTGATTACCCAGCGCTACCCGAAAGCAGGAACAGATAATCCCATTGTGAAAGTGGGTGTTATGGAAGTAGCCCATCCTCGTATAAAATGGGTCAAACTGGATTCGTACGAATATATCTGTCGTGTAAAATGGCATCCGGATAATAAACGATTCGCGTTACAGACCATGAACCGGGCCCAAACTGAATTGGATCTATTTTATATAGATCGGAAAACCGGAAAAAACCTTGGCCGGGTTTTAAACGAAACCGATGAAGGCTGGGTCAATATAAATGATGATCTTTACTTTTTGGAATCAGGTGATTTTTTGTGGCAGTCCGAGCGAGACGGGTATGCACACTTATATCGCTTCAGGGAAGATGGCCAGCTGATTAATCAGGTCACCAGTGGACCCTGGGCATTGCGTTCATCCGGAGGTCCCTTTTGGCTAAGGCGATCCGTGGTTAATATTGATGAAAAACATAGTCAGGTATATTTTACTGCGTTGAAAAAATCATCTGTTGAACGACATTTATATAGAATAGGGATTGATGGCAGCGGTCTGGAGCGGATCACAAAAGAAAAAGGAATACACAAGGTTGGATTTAGCCCTGATGGGCAATATTATTTGGACTCCTATTCAAATAGCAGCACCCTTCCATCGCTTACTCTCCATAAAAAAGATGGGACAAATTTGCATGTGCTCGCAAAACCGCGCCCCGAACTACTGCAAGGATTGAATCTGCAGACCCCGGAACTTTTTACTATCCCCACATCAGATGGATTCCCAATGCCTGCCCAGATTCTGAAACCAAAAGATTTTGATCCTGATAAATCCTATCCTCTTATTTTCCATATTTATGGAGGTCCATCAGCGCCTACGGTGTTTGACCAATGGCAGGGCTCATCTCTTTTCTTTGATAACATGCTGTTGGATAGAGGCTACCTGGTTGTGAAATTTGATCACCGCAGCGCCACCGCAATCAGCAAGAAATTGGAAAATCGACTTATAATGATGATGTCCGGGCCCATAGAAATTGTTGATATTTTGGATGGAATCCGTTGGCTGAAATCGCAATCTTATATTGATCCGGATCGGGTTGGAATCTGGGGCTGGAGCGGTGGCGGAAGCTTTACTTTGAACGCTATGACCAATACCCGGGAATTCAAGGCTGGCATATCCGGAGCACCAGTTACTGATTGGCATTACTACGATACCAAGTGGGGAGAATTTGCCATGAAACGCCCACAGGATAATCCGGAAGGGTATGAAAAGACATCTTTTGTAAAAAGTGCAAAAAACCTTCACGGGCGCCTACTGTTGATCCATGGGACTTATGATGATAATGTGCATCCCCAGAATTCCTGGCATTTCATTGATGAACTGATTAAGGAAAATATCATGTTTGATATGATGTTTTATCCTATGCGGAAACATGGTTTCAGAGATAAACCAGCCAGGATTCACCGGCAAAATAAAATGCTGGAATTCTGGCAGAAAAATTTATAATTGACATCGGAAAACCCTGCATTTTTTAACCCCTATAAAGTTAATGTATAAAAGAGAACGGGCAGGTTTATAAGTAAAAATGAATAAGTTATCAACCCAATCTAAAGATGATGTAATATCAATTGATTCAATAATAGATGCTTTATACGATGTTATTTCTGGGGCAAAGGGAGAAGAAAGAAACTGGGCTCGAGAGAGGTATCTTTTTCATCCTGAAGCACGATTAATAGTTGTAAGAAAAGAAGACAATGGTTACCTAGATACAAAAGTGATGATGCCTGATGAATTTATTCAGTATGCCCAACCCTTTTTAGACGGCGAAAGTTTTTATGAGTATGAAATTGCTCGCAAAGTAGAAGAATTTGGGCATGTGGTTCATGTTTGGTCTACTTTTGGAAGTAAAAACTTAATCGATGATGATAAGCCTCATACCAGAGGAATAAATAGTATTCAATTACTCAATGACGGGAACAGGTGGTGGGTTATGAATGTTTACTGGAATAAAGAAACTGATGAATTTCCTTTACCCGAAAAATACTGCAGTTAAAGATCAATCAAACTATGTCATTCACGAGTTTATATTTTTAAGGACGGGTGCATTCGAATATGTTTAAAGCAATAATCATTGGTGCTACAGGCGCAACAGGTAAACAACTCTTGAATCAACTCATGCAAAATCAAAATTGTGAATTAGTTACTTCTATTGGAAGGAAACCTGTTTTGGATGGTGCAAAAAATGATAAACTTGTGGATATTGTTGTTGAATCACTTTCCAATTTGTCATCCACTGAAAAGAGTTGGGAAGGTAATGATGTTTTTTTTAATTGTATAGGCACAACGCGACAGCGTGCAGGAGGAGCAAAAGAGTTTATTCATATTGAAGCGGGGATTTCAAATGAAGCAGCTAAAATGGCTTCAAATGCTAAAATACATCATGCATCACTTGTATCAGCAAAAGGTGCAAATCATACAACATGGGCCAAAGACTGGATCCATCCATTATTGTATATGAGGACTATGGGACAAAAAGAACAAACGATATTGTCGAATTTTACTTTTAACCACGTTTCCATTTTTAAGCCAGGTATGCTAATACGACTTCAGGGCAAGCAAACATGGTTTGAGAGTTTTTCTGAATCGAAAGGTTTTGGTCTTAGGGTAGATACTTTGGCTTCAGCGATGATAAGGAACGCAGAACAAGTAAAACGTGGCTCGGTAGAAAAGTCACCCCAATTTTTTATTGGTAATGACGATATACAGTCTTCTTAAAAATTATAAGTAAAATGAACAGCACCACCCTCACGGGGATTTTTGTTTATGGGATGATGGTTAGATTTGACGATGATACAGCATAAACAGCTAGGTCCTTCCGATTCATTTATTTTTAATCGTACGGGGCACAGGTTACGTAATCGAACTGTGCTTGCTGCAATGACAAATAAACAAAGTCATTCTGATGGTACTCTTTCAGACGAAGAGATAAAGTGGCTTACTCGCCGTGCCGAGGGAGGTTTTGGAATTATTACAACTGCAGCAGCACATGTTTCCAAAGATGGCCAGGGAT
>CAJWPW010000124.1 GCA_913045415.1 uncultured Fidelibacterota bacterium
TCAACTTGTGGTTTTGAAAGAATCTCTGCCATTCTATGTCCACCTGCTGTATAGGGATTGACTACCCTATTTGCGCCGGCACGGATAAGTTTTGAGTTATTATCTTCTAAGGAACAACGACTCAGGATAAATAATTCTGGATTAGTGGTTTTCATGGACATAGTTACAAATAAATTATCCTGATCGGTATCCAATACAATCGCTACGCCTGCTGCATTGTCCACACGGGCTGCAGTTAATGTTTCTTCCGATGTTGCATCACCATGGACACAAAACATGCCTTTAGACCGTATTTTATCCACTTTTTTATCATTCAACTCAATAATCACAAAATCCAGGTCTTTTTCCTGTAATTCTCTTGCAATTACCGCACCCATGCGACCATAGCCGCAAATCACAAAATGGTTTTTTAATTTTGATATATTCTTCATCATTTTATTTACCCGATATTGTTCTATTTGAATGAATTCTTCTCTAAAAGTCCGGATCAGTACTCCAATGCCCGTCACCCCAAAAATAATAACTAAAACAGCCCAGATTTTTCCAGCATCTGTTAAAGGATGTACTTCACCGTATCCCACTGTTGATAAGGTAATCACCGTCATATATATGCTATCAACCCAGGACCAGTTATTCTCACCCAATATGTAAAATCCTATGGACCCAAAAGTAACAAGAAATAAAAAATATAGAAGGATAAATGTTTTTTTATTCATTATTTACCCATTAATAAAACAGATGAAATAATCAAATCAATAATTTCATTAGAATTCAAATTTTCCACATGTCGCTGGAAGTCATTCAATCCGATAGCATGAAACAACATGTAATTACCATGAATAATCATGGTAAAAATTAAGTGAAAATAATATTAGGAGTAAGTTTATATAGTAAAAGGGAGCTGATAAATCGGCCCCCTTTTACTTAGGAGGGTATTCTTATAAAGTAAATCTAATCATCATCATCATCATCTTCCGTAGCTTCAATAAATGCTTCTTGAATGAGTTCAAGATTTTCAATTTCTTTTAATCTCTTCTCTAAAGTTGTGCTCTTTTGTTCGAGATCAGAAATATTTTGTTTTAATTTGCGAATAGTACCTTGTACTTCGGTAGATAAATCATCTATATCGTTATTAACATCACGGAATTTTTTCTTTGTATCTCTCATGAAATTATCAAGAGTGAAATTCACATCATCTATCATGGATGCAAGGGAGTCTGTATTCTTGTCTATCAAGTCTGCATTTGCTACTATATCTTTTTGTGCTTTCCTCAGATGTTTTCCTCTCCCAATAAATCTAAGATTGTAAACACGTAAACTATCAGAAAACTCATTAAGGACGATATCTACATGCTCTTTATCTGCAAGATTCAATGTATCCATCCGTTTATTTAATTCATCGGTTAAAAATTGGAAATAAAACGCCCCGATGAACAGGGCACCTAATAAACCAAATACAAATTTATCCTTGGCGTTCATTCAATCCTCTATTTTATGTTACTTGCCTTCAAGGCGTTTTTCCCATTCACTCATTTCAGGAGTCTCATCAGATGATACATCTGATTCATCGGAGTCAATTTTATCTGGGGAAAGATCCTTTCCTTCCATTAGGTCATGTATCAAGTGGCTACGACGTTCAGAACTTACTTTAAGGTCATCCATGATACTTTGAACCTCTTCATTAAAATCAGTGATGGTTCGTTGGAGGCGTATCATCAGTTCGTCCAATAATACTTGCCCATAGGTAGCATTAATGCCAGATAATAAATTATCCAGTTTCTCATTGAGATAGTTTTCTCTTCCTGCTTGATTGTCGAAATCGATACTCATAGTATTTAACAAGTTATTTCTAAAATGGTCAAAATAAGTCTAGAAATTTCATACAAGAATAGGTGTGGGGCAACCAAGAAGTTTAAGGCCAATGATTTAGCTGTTTATAGCCAAGACTATCTAGCGGCTCTACTAAAGTGAAAAGTGTTCGACTTTGTATTTTATAAGGGAGTCTATCAAAAGTTTTGATTTTGAGCAATTCTTCATCTTCCCCAATGCCAGAAACCGGTATATCCATTTTGCCCATGCCGTTTATAGTCATTTTATCATGAATATGAATGGAAACCGCCAATAAGCGTCGACCTTCTCCCCAATCAAATGATTTATAATCAGTTAATATGAAGCCATCTTCTGGTGCAAATTCTAAAATAGTAAATTCTTCATTCACCAAAAAGTTCTTCATCTCTTTAATTGCCTCTTCCCTCGGCTTTTCATAGGAAAAATGCATAACCATCCGAGGATATGTTGGGCAGAAAGAAAATTTGAATGATGTAAATGAAAGAAGGAAAAAAAGAAACAGACGCAATGTATTTTACCGTAGCACGGTGCCAATACGGTCCCAGCGTGGCGTCCAAGAATCAAGATCCAAAGAAAAATATGTGAATAGGGCTTCACCTAAAATATTATTCTCAGGAATATATCCCCAATACCTCGAATCAAGACTGTTATCCCTGTTGTCTCCCATTGCCCAGTAATAATTTTGGGAAACCTTATATTCAGTCCACTCACTTGCAGGTATTCCGTCAATGACTAAAAATTGAAAATCTTCATCTTTGATGGCTTTGCTCCAGGGTGTAAGTAAAGGACCTTTTGGAAAATATTTTTCATAAACATCTTCTTTCCCTTTTCGACGAAATAATTCATTAGGATCCTGCAAGGTGAATTCATATTCCACCTCATTATTTTCTAAAATAGCAGTATGCTCTTCCATCAGGATGATCGGTAATAAAAAACGCCAATTTGTTTCTTCATGTATTTGGAAAACATCACCGGATTTTGGCACATAAATGGGACCAATATTATCTTTGTTAATATTTGTTTCCGATGAAAGGAAAATATCAGATTGTCTATAATTCTTTTGCATAGGTGCAGTCAAATATTTACCATTTTCCCACATAGGTACTTCTACACCATTCACATACAATTTTTTCTCTCGTACGATTAAGGTATCTCCAGGACCTGCTACACATCGTTTAACATATTTAACATATTTATCCCTGGGATATTTGAATATAAGAACATCTCCCGCTGTTGGGATTTTGAATTCAGGGAATTTTATATAGGGAATATAAAATCCAATATCGGTATAAGGGATCCCAATCCAATCCGGTGTACGCATCCCAAAAACAAATCGACTTCCAATGAGAAAATCCCCTGTCATGATGGTATTTTCCATACTGCCTGTAGGAACAATGTATGCTTCCAAAACAGTTACTTTTACAAGAAGTACCGTTAGTACAATAAAGACTATCGCTTTTGTTTCTGATATGATCTTTCGTTTATTCATATGGGTTTTTCCGCCGGGGAAATTAGGGAATCATTCCAGGCGAATCCCTTCAAAATGTTTAATGATTGGTTTTTTCTTTTGCAAGATAACAGATATACAATCAATTCTGATATCATCAATTTGTTCCGTTTCTTTTTGATATTGATAAATGGCATGGCTGATCTTTTTCAGTTTATCGTGATCCACTTTTTCATCCAATAAATCAGGATTTGTTTTGAATGCAGTTTTTACTTCAACGAACACAATTTCGCCTTGATTTCTTGCAATAATGTCAATTTCGCCGTGTGGCGGACAATTCCGATTCATTTCAAGAATTTCAAGTCCTTTACCTTTTAAATAAAGAGCTGCCAGTTTTTCCCCCATCCACCCAATTCGTTTTTGTTCAGATAACCAAGTCAATGTGGGCATTTTATGCATTACAGGGTTAAAAGATCGTCGATGAATTGGTGTTGCCCGATGTTCTTCCAGGGCTTTCATATGAAATTCAGTTCCATATCCGTTATTCTTTTCGAATCCATACTCTGGGAATATTCGTCCGTAATCTGCCATCATTTTGTCTCGTGTTACTTTCGCTATGATGGAAGCCGCTTTTATTGAATCTATTAAATCATCGCCGCCAACAATTCCTTCGTTTGGTATGATCTGGTTTTTCAACGGATGTCCATCGATAAGTGCTTTATCCGGTTTGATGGGGAGATTCCCCAGGGCGATTTGCATGGCTTTCAGGGTTGCTTCTCGAATATTAATCTCATCAATCGTTTTTACATCCACTAGTCCAATCCCAATTCCGAGAGCTTGTTCTTGTATAATTGGAAAAAGTTTTTCTCTTTTTAATTTGGAAAGTTTTTTAGAATCGCGAAGTCCTTCAATTGTATGATCGTCGGGCAATATAACTGCCGCCGCCAAAACCGGACCTGCCAAAGGCCCGCGACCTACTTCATCTACACCAGCTATTATTTCCATTCTTTTTTCCAATATGATAATCCGTCACTTTGTATCCAAAGAGCACCGGAATAATCTGTCCGATGAA
The DNA here is from genome assembly GCA_913045415.1 of uncultured Fidelibacterota bacterium. Next base: position 4,368 of record CAJWPW010000124.1, read on the forward strand.
TTTGTATGTGATAATCTTTTAATCTGTTCATAACGATGGGAGATGGGTGGGAAAATTTATTGCCTTCTCCAACAGATACCACAGCCAATTCGGGTTTTATAATAGATAAAACTTTTTCAGTTGTGCTTGTTATGGAGCCGTGATGCCCCACTTTCAAAATATCCACTTTCAAATGGTCTCCGAATTGAATAAGAGCTTTATCACCTTCGTGTTCCAAATCACCCGTGAATAAAATTGATTTTTCTCCCACCATTAATTTAAAAACTATACTGGCATTATTCACATTATGCTGATTCACTGAGAAGATAGAATCAGGGGCAAAGAATAATATGGATTCCTTGGGTGTTATCTGCAGTATCTCCCCAGTTTTGGGTTTCTTGATAATGGT
>CAJWPW010000125.1 GCA_913045415.1 uncultured Fidelibacterota bacterium
ATTTCCATCTGGGGATAACCGGAAACACGCCCCGGTTGAATTTCAGAAACGATTCGCGGTGTTTGAACATTTCCAGATTTAGATACTATTGAGGTAACGATATCGGTTGTTTCTTCTGCGGTTTCAATCCAACTGACCATAATTTCATTTTCATTGAGCCAGATCACATCCACCCGTCCAATTGGTTGAGAAAGATCCACACGAATGGGTGCTTCAAAGGATGCACCTTCATCCTTAGAAAAAGCTACATTTACTGTTGGTGTTGCGTCAGGTGATGTGTACCAGGCGATAGCCACATCGTTTTCATAAGTGGCCAACATAGGTCCATTAACCGGGCAACCTGCAATCTTCCAGCCATCTTCGTTTACAGCATAAGGTTCATGCCAAAAACCGTCGGCATACCTGACAATATTGATATCTCGAATTTCATCTTCGGAGCGATCACGATAAGCAATTATGATTGATTTTTCAGTTCGAACTGATGCAGTTGGGCAACATTCACAAACACGATCATCCATTTTCATTTCCCCCTTCATGTCACCATTCGAGGCAAATCCGGAATGATACATATTCATTGCACCATAACCATGCTCATCATGGCTTGCGGTCATATTTCTACCATCAAGCCAGACCACACCAAGGTCGTCAGAAGGATCTTTAAAAAATGATACAAACCCATGCTCCCCTTTCACACCATCCCGATGGGGCGTTTGAGGTTCCGACCATTTTATGCCACGATCATTGGAGATGGCTACCTTCACATCATAATCGTAAGGACCTTTTCCGGTTTTTTGTAACCAATGCGCAGAAATGGTATCGCCTCCAAAATGATAGATCGACGGAAAATCTGCCCAGTTTACGAAGTAGTTTTCACCGGATGTAATGACTTTGGCTTCCGTCCATTTTTCATCAGAAAATTCGGACCAATTTAAGGCCCAATTCACAGAATCAGTCTTTTCGAACCAAGACATAAGAAGCCCCCCATTCTGAGTTGCGGCTACGCGGGGATAGCGACTGCCATCCATTGCAGATGGTAATGTTAATTCCGGCGTGGAACAGGCAGTCAAGAATAAGGATAGAATTATAATATTTTTCATAGAATATCCATTTTATTGATAGGGGACACCGAAAGGTGTCCCCTGCATATTTTTTTTTATAGACCTTCAGGCATTTGGCAGCACATATCCAATTTGGCGTATGCTTCTGGATTTGCTTTTTCATCATTGGCATTATATCCAATAGCTGTAATCGCTTTTTCGATCGCACCCATATCAATGAGTGATGCTTTGTAAGTTACTTTTCCTGATTTAGCTTTCAAGTCGATTTCAACTTTACTTACGCCTTCAAGCTCAGCAACAGCTTCTTCCACACTCATTGAACACATCATGCACTGCATGGAGTCCAGTTTCAATTCAGCTGTTTTGGTATCGCTGCTGCAGCTGATTAAAAAGCTCATCACTATTATACTGATGATTGATTTCATTGTATCCTCATTTTTATAGAGATTAATTTTGCACAATTATTAGTACGGATATTAACCCCAGTTTAGTTAAACTGATTACTCATTTATCAAATTTTGAAAGTCGATTTTTAGACAATAAAAAGACCGAAAAAATAACTATCCCTATTTCTATCCAGAATAAAAACCCATTGTCCATATAGAATGAAAAATAAGGGTTTTGGACCATTGCCCAGACAGGTACTTGTCCTTGCTCTGGTTGTATTTGATAGAGGAAATAATCTTTATCGCTGAATGGGTAAAGCCATTTTATTCCCACGGTTCTGGCTGTAATCCAATCCGTAATAAGATGCAGTTGTGTGCCTAAAAATATTCCCAATGAAATTGGTTTTATTTTTTCATTCTGTATTATTCTACCTACAAAAACCATGAGGCCAAATATTACAATCCAACATATGGGTGTATGCAAAATGGAATGGTGACCAGCAACGGTTTCAGAGATTAAGCCGTCCACATCGGGTAAAATGGAAGCTATGAGTAATACTGGCATAAACGGAAATATAGTCCATAATGGCTTTTTAACAAATTGTCCCAAAATATATCCGGATGCTAAATGGGATGGTAGGAACACGGATTATTTTACAGGTTTACTGGCTGATTGAGTATGCACAACTTTCCAGGTATCATTTATCCATCGAAATAAATAAGTCCCGTGACCTTTGTTATGGATCTTGCGACCACTCTTTGTAGTGAGTTTGATGTCCGTATCTACTACTGCCCAGGCAAAATTGTCTTCAAAGTGCGTCTGGATATCAGTGAAAGCCAAATGCAAACCAAGTTCCGCTTCCGGCTCAACGTGGTGTACAATTAAATCTTCTAACCCCACATTTTGCCCACCCCCTTCAAAATACCGGGCCCCGTCCCAATCCAAAAAATATTTACGGAATGCAGCGCCATCGCCATTTTCCCAACCGAGGCGGATATCATCAATAATATTTTTAATTAATGCTTCGTTGTGATCGGCCATGCTATTTCCACAACCAACCAGGGTTAATGTTAAAACGTATATTAAATTTTTCATGAGTTACTTTCTTCTTAGATTTTGTTTTTCACCCGATTATTTAAAACACAAAGCCGATCCCGGTTTGAACCATGACACCTTTTGAAAGACTGGCCTTATCCGCATATTCGCTCACGGGAATCTTTATATCAATCCGTGCCATAATGCCTCCCTTATACAGCACGGCAACGGGGCCAGTGAATAGGCGAAAATCTTCATTCCCATCTTTGTCTATCTTCGCCTGATATGTACCATCCCACATAAGAAAAAACCCAGTATTGGTTGCGTTTTTATGGAGAGGGTGCCACCCGAGATTCACATCAAATCCAAATACAGATGACCCATCATCCAATGACCAGCCATAGAGGTCAAATAACTGGTAATATTTGAAATTCTCTGCATTGTAGGAGAGGCTTAATCCATAGCCCCCTTTACTGGGAAGGATATCAGTGTTATCGCCTGTGTTAAAGCGAATTTGAGGTGTAACACTATAGTTCCCAGTTGATCGCTTTAAATTAAAGTATTTTTTCAATGGGAGGGCAACAATCAAGTCACCCAGACCTTTATGGCGAACAATAGGGTTTCCCCAATCAATCAATTGTTTTTCATTTTTAACTTGATGATAAGGCAGTTTAAATGTGGCTCTTATGGATCGCTTCCAGGTATATACGCCTTCGAACCATGTGGTTTGACGGTAATAACTTTTACCGGCAGAACCATATTCACCACCTATATTTTTATCGGAACCCAATGTTTCATAGCGAAACTGGAATCCCCAACCACCTGCCCAGCGCGGTGCCATATCCATAACGGGTTGATGGGCCGAAACGATTCCCAGGAGACTGAGAATCACCATACTTTTATTCATATTTCCCCCTATAAATCGAAGTAAACGAGGATAGGAACCAATGCATAAGCAAAGAATGCGCCCACGGCCAAAACACTTGCGGAAATATAAAACATCCGTTTGTTGAATCGGCCAGTCACGTCACATCCGTCCTCACCCGCATCCACATCACAAGCCACTTTCTGGTTCGGTTTAAAAACCAAATATCCATTAATGGCAATCAGAGTGGCAGCAATAATAAATATCCATCCTTTATTCATGGAAAGGGGAATTAAAAATGGAAATGTGGAAAGCATGGAACTAACGGCTGCGCCACCTGCTATTGTGGCGACCACTGCAGGGAGAACGCAACAAAGCAACGTACCCGATGAGGTAAATAATGTTAAGACACTTAATGCTTTATCCTTCATTTAGATGTCTTTTCATATTCTTTGACTTTTAATGAAGATCCCGTGGGATTCACATAAGATTTTAATACTTCATACCCTGCATCGGTGATCACAGTCAACGCCTTGTCAATATTTGGTTCTTTGTCCTTTTTCAACCCGACTTTCACAAATTGATGTTTAATATCTGCGTACACTCCTTTGGTGTATTTTTTCTTATCCACAAACTTCAGTTTGGATAAGCCCTTTTGCAGACCATGGGCACAGAATGAACAAACCAGACCTTTGACCTGGAAGACCAAGTCTTCCTGCCCAACGTCGACTTTTTGACCATTAATTTCAACTGATTGCCCATAGGATAATCCAGCCAAACCAATGGTAAATATGAGAGATTTAATAATATTTCGCATAACAAATTCCTTTCTTGAATTAAAAAACAATACCGCCTTCCGTGGCGGTTTAGAAAAGAAAAATGTTTATGTTAGGAGAGGTCGATTAAATGCGGTGGGTGGGGCCGGTGGATAATCAAATTTTACCGGATTAAAATTAATGTGATATCTTGCATAAAATTCAATGGATTGAACTACAGTCAAAACATCCAAGTCTATTTTCAAATTGAACTGATGAGATGGTACTGCCATTATGGGTATAAATAGACCACCCATATCGCAGCTTTTCATATCCATATAACAGGTTTTTGGTGTTTCCACTTCCATCTTAGAATCACAACAGGTTACCTTTTCTAATTCACAACATGGCATGTCGCAATCAATGTGTGGTAACAATGGCGCTGCGATGGCCATTGTCATCAGTAACAACAAAAAGACTGAGATAGTACGCTTAGGCATATCCAAATTTACCCATTAAAAGGCTATTCGTTCCAAAATACTTCATAAACAGTTTTCCAATGTTCAACCGCTTTCGATGTGTCAATAATAGCAATCCCGCTAAATTCATAAAACTGTTGAATACGTAAACTATCAA
>CAJWPW010000126.1 GCA_913045415.1 uncultured Fidelibacterota bacterium
AATTTATACGTTTTTAAAGAATTGGTAGATAGAGCCGGCGGTGAAGTTGTTATGCAAGATGTGATCAAAGATGATAAAGATTCCTTGAGAGAATTTTTATCAAGAGCATTGGAAACTTGTGATGTGATCATTTCTTCAGGTGGCGTTTCAATGGGGCGATATGATTATGTCCGAGACGTTTTTATTGAATTGGGTGTGGTAGAACATTTTTGGAAAGTAGCTCAGAAGCCAGGGAAACCACTCTTTTTTGGAACAGGAAATTCTACATTAATTTTTGGATTACCGGGAAATCCAGTATCATCTTATATTGGATTCATGGAATGGGTATGGCCTGTGCTTGAAACTATGATGGGCAAGAAAGAATCCAAAAAAGTAGCAGGAATATTGAAAAAACCATTTCCGAGAGAAAAAGTAAAATATCGATTTTTATTTGGAGATGCATGGATTGAGAATGGTCAATTGGTATGTCAACCATCCACAAAAGTTGGATCTCATATGTTGTCATCATCTTTACAGGCCAATTGTATCCTTGGAACGATGCAGGGGAATAATCCGTTGCAACCGGGTGAACCAATTGAAGTTAATATGCTACCTTGGAAGTTTATTAAATGATTTTAACACCCAAAGAACTTCATGATCGCAAAGGCGAATTCACTATAGTAGATGTTCGCTCAGAAAAACAGATAAATGAATTTCCAATGGATGGTCTAGAAACCATTATTTTTAACGGTGGATCAATTCCAAATATGAAAGGATCTAAAGTGCTGGTTTGCCAATTTGGAATTGTAACAGAAGGAATGATATTAGAGAATGAATTAGATGATACTTTTAGTTTATTGGGCGGCGCACAGGCGTGGATTGAATTTCAATCTAAGAAGGAAGATCTGAGCCGATGGTCCCGTCAAACAATTTTGCCCGAAGTAGGAATGGATGGTCAGAAAAAACTATTGAACGCAACTGTAGCTATCGTTGGCATGGGTGGACTGGGATGCCCCGCTGCACAATCGCTTATAACTGCTGGTGTAGGAAAATTGATATTGATAGATGGGGACATTGTAGAACTTTCTAATCTTCATCGACAACCTTTGTATGGGGTAGACGATCTTAACAGATTAAAGGTTGAAGTAGCCAAAGAAAGATTAGAACAATTAAATAACAAGGCAGTCATTGTACCCATTGATAAATATTTTAACGAAGAAAATGGTATGAGTTTTATTCAAGATGCTAATGTGATAATTGATGCTACTGACAATATCCAAGCTCGCCAATTGATTGATAAATTTTCAAAAGAAGCGAATGTCCCCATGGTTTATGGCGGCTTATTTCGTTACGAAGGGCAGGTAGCTGTTTTAAATGTAAATGGCAGTTCAGGGTATTGTGAATTATTTCCCGAATCGCCATCCGGTGGGGATACTTGCGCTGATGCCGGTGTATTGGGCATGCTCCCAGGAATTATAGGGAATATCCAAGCGCTTGAAGCTGTAAAACTTATTGTTGGTATAACACCAAATCTGGTTGGGAAATTACTGGTTTATGATGGATTGAGCCATATTACACAAACGATCGAATTATGATAAAAATAAAAGTAAAATGTTTTTCCCAAGTGAGATATGCCTTGGGAATGGATAATTTAAACTTGGAATTTGAATCTGGGACAAACACATCTCAATTGGAAAAATTCATTAGAGAAAAAGCCAATGGAAAATTAGATGGAATTCCCTTGAGAGTTGCGTTAAACAAGAAATATATTCCCGATGAAACTGAATTACATGACGGCGATGAAGTGGCATTCATTCCACCTGTACAGGGCGGATAAATGGTAAAGGCTGAAATTGTAAACGGTCCGATTAACTTTTTTCCATCTGAAGATAATCGTCAGCAAGATGGTGCAGAACTGGTATTCAATGGCCGTGTCCGGGCCACGGAACATGGTGAAAATATTACTGCTCTCGAATATGAACAATACGAAGGAATGGCGGAAGCCGAACTGACCCAATTAGCGGAAGAAGCAGAGAAAAAATTTCCAATCCATGATTTATTTTGTAAACACCGCATTGGTAAAGTGGAAGTGGGTGAAACAAGTCTTCATGTCTCCATTTGGTCTAAGCATCGGCGAGAAGGATTGGATGCCATGGATTTTTTTATCACTGAACTCAAAAAACGCGTTCCCATTTGGAAATGGGCCATTTTAGAAGACGGATCACGCATTCCAAGCAAATGTGATCATGACCATTGACCTGTTTTACAGGATCGTTTCTCAATAAAAAAGCATTTCTATTATTTTAATTTTGGTCTTTCATTTCGTCCTGTAATATTTTATTCCCTAAATTCGATATCTTTATGCTAGGCTTTTCAAGATCATCACTAACAAACTTTCTTTTTTGGGTTACCCAGAAGAAGTGGTTTCTGATCACAATCGCAGTTGGTATTATACTAGTTCTATTGCCTACACCTTCAGGTCTCACCGTAGAAGGATATCGGATTATCATTATTGTTATTACTGCACTAATGATGATTATTACCGAGCCCATTCCTTTACCAGCAGTAGCTATTTATATTCTTGTTTTTGAAGTTATATTGGGGATTAATGATGCAGATGGAATTGCTCATTCCTTTATGAATGATGCAGTTTTTTTCATCATGGGATCTCTCATGCTCTCTGTTGCTATTATTAAGCAGGGATGGGATAAACAGATTGCTTTGGGCATTATTACATTAACTGGAAATAAAACAAAAAATATTGTTTTCGGGTTTACTGCTATTTCAGCAATATTATCTTCCTTTATTGGCGAACATACCGTCGCTGCTATTATGCTTCCTATTGGAATGACCTTGATTCGATTTACTTCTGAAGATAAAGATAAAGTTAAAGGATTAAGTGCAGTACTTCTTTTTTCCATTGCATATGGCGCATTAATTGGATCCATAGGGACACCGTCGGGCGGCGGTCGGAATGTAATTATGATGTCCTACTTTCATGATTTTGGACTCTCAATTTCCTATTTGGAATGGATGATAAAAGTGTATCCACTAGTCATTGTCCAGATTCCCATTATTTCATGGGTGTTGATTAAAAGTTTTACTCCGGAATATGACCATCTAGATACGGGTGTCCGGAAATTAGTTGTGCAAGTAGCAAAATCCCCTAATATGACAGGAAGGGATACGGTGGCTGCATTTATCTTTCTTTTAGTATTTCTTGGTTGGGTATTTTTGAGTGAAACCTATGGTCTGGGAACGATTGCTTTATTTGGCGTATTTCTATATTTAGTTGCAGGTTTTGTAAAATGGGAAGATTTAAGTAAGAATACACATTGGGGTGTTATTTTATTATTTGGTGCAACAATCTCATTAGGGTCAAATATTAATGACACAGGTGCCGCGTTATGGCTAGCGAATCAAGTTGTAAATCTATTTGGAACTATTATGAATTCATTCCCATTTGCGGTCGATACAATAATTATTGTTATGACCACTACAATGGCAAATGTATTGTCTAGCTCCGCAACTGTTGCTGTATTAGGCCCGATTACGCTAAATCTTGGTGAAAATGCCATGCATTTAGGGTTAGTAACGGCAATTGCATCTGCATTTGGATATTTTACAGCGGTGGCTGCTCCCGCATGTACAATAGTTTATTCTAGTGGCTTAGTTGGTGCAAAAGATTTTTTAAAAGTTGGATGGAGGGTGGGTGTAATATCCATGATCCTTCTTGTACTTTATGCCAATACTTATTGGCTGATAATCAACTAAAAAATGATTAATATCCAAGCAGTATGAAGATTCTAATAGCAGTTGCCAGTAAAGAGTATTCCGGACCAACACTCAGAGTGGGAATGCAAATTGCAAAAGCTTTAAATGCATCTACTACCATTGTAGATGTTGCTGAAAAAGCCAATAAATTCAATTCAAAAGTCGTTGGTTTAGCGCAGGAAAGAATGGACTCCTGGGAATTTGACAGACCCGGAATTGACGTTCTGGAATGGGCATTTAATTTCTTGGCGGAAAATAATTATATTTCCCCCACAATGGTAGAAGCAGGTTTCTCAACAAATATGCTGGTAGAAATAGGTGAAAATCGTTCGGAAGTATTTTTGAAAGGTACTGTTTGCAAAGACGTTCAATTGATATTGAGAAATGGAGACATAATTGCCGAATTAAGAGATGAAGTTAAACAAGGTCATTATGATGTTACCATTATTGGGGGGAGTGGTAAGCGCCGTATGGCTCACGATTTAATTCAATATATCGATAGTTCGATTTTTGTGGTGAACCAATTTGATCCAAATCAGAAATATAGGCTTTTGTTGGCAGTAGATGATTCAACTGGAACAAAAGGCGCCGTAAAATTTGGGGTGCGAGTTGCCCAAGCATTTAAGATTGATGTTGATATCCTGACGGTAAGTAAAGTAGACCGATTTGGAGATGGATATAAAGGTGCTGCAGAAAGGGCTGGAAAATTTATGAGGAGAACAGGAATTCAATATCAAAATATTTATCGTGTGGGTGACCCATCAGAAATCATTAAAAACGAAGCAGGGGATAACCATATTGTCATTATGGGTGCTTCAACCAAAAATCCACTCATGAAATTTTTCAAGGGGAGTAAACCCTTGAAGGTAATGGAAGATTGTCCCTGTCCAATTTTGATCGTTAAATAGTATTAACTTGATGGTCTAACCAAATTAAAAGGAGATTGAAATGTTTCAGGATTTAGGATTAACTGT
>CAJWPW010000127.1 GCA_913045415.1 uncultured Fidelibacterota bacterium
CTCAATATTTGCGTGCCCAATGCAAATGGAAAAAAGGAAATGCACAAACAGGGATAGATGAATTAACAAAATTGTTACAAATTTCCGATTCAAAGGAAATTCAATCAAAATGCCATTTATCTCTTGCGGAGATTGCGCAGGAATTAAAAGATTCTGATTTGGCTATGTCCCATTTACAGGAGGGGGCAAAACTCACAAAAAACCGTGATCAAAAAGGTGTGATTTATGGACGCTTGGCAGAAATGGCTTTTAACAAGGAAGATTATGATATAGCCAAAGATGGCTATGCAAATGTAATCACCAATTCATTATCCAAAGAAAAAATTGAAAATGCCCATCTGCAATTATTAAAAATACTAAGAATCCAGAAAAACTATAAGGCAGCTTCTCGGAAGATCAAAGGCATGCTGACCGATGATAAATTTAAACGAATTGCAGGAAATTTAGAATTAGAATTGGTTCAACTTTATCGTGCACAAGGTGAAATATCCGAGATTGAAACCCGGCTGGAATCTATCGTAAATGATTACCCGAGGACGCCCGTTTCTGCGGAAGCTTATTATTTATTGGGAAAAATATACACATCCCAAAAATGGGATTTGAATAAAGCTAAAGAATATTTTGATCAGGTTAGTAAAGAATCGAGTAAATCGCTTTTCTCTCCCATGGCTAAAAGCCTAAGCAAAGCCATCGGAACCTATCAGGAAGCACAGAAAGACCTCGAAACTCATTTGACAATTTTAACGCAGGATTCCACTCAGGTATCAACTGAATTAGATACGCTAAATCCTATAGTTTCTGTAGTAACTCCTGATCGAACGATTCCTGAACTTTATTATCAATTGGCCGATCTTGAAGCGTTCAGTTTTAAGCGCTATGCCCAAGGGATTCAATATTTAAATCAAATTAATTCTGAATATCCCGAGTCTCCCTTTCATGCCAAATCCATTTTCACAATGGCCTTTATGTTTGAAAATATGGCAGATTCTGTCAACGCTCAGTCCACACGAGATCATTTATTGGAATCTTTTCCAAATTCGGAATATGCTGCTTATATATCAGAAGATGTGAAAGTGGAAAAAAAGAAGCAGGAGATGCTCTATTCCAAGGCAGAGTCCCAAATTACTAGTAACCCTGATAATGCGATCCAACTTTTAAAAGAATCAATCCGCCTCGATGAAAAAAGTGACCTGGCAGTGTCGGCAGCCTATACAATCAGTTACCATTATGACCAGTCTGCAGAAATTGACAGTGCCTTGAAATATTACCAATGGATTCAAGATAATCATCCAAGGTCAGATCAATCTCTTAGTGCAGCGAAAAGGTTTCAAACTCTGCAAATGGTTTTATCTTCAATCGAAACTGTTACAGATTCTATTAGTATTATTAGGGATGACAATTGAGAGCGAATTTTCTTTCTATATGTTATCGTTCAGCTCGATTTATCATTACCAAAACACTTTATTTTTTCCAGGCATTATTTTTTCGTCCAAAAGATCTTGAATCTGCTGTCATAGGTGGTGATGCTTTTCTATCCACTATTTCAATTATCGGTGCTCCTTTATTTAATTTTAAAATCCCATCCGGAAATGACATTGAAGTTTTCGGGTTAGAATTCCCATCACCACTGGTGGCCGCATCATTTAAATCGGAAACGGAGATACTGAAAATTTGGCTCCAAATGGGACTAGGTGGATCCATTTTTAAAACAGTTATGAAAAACAAACGATTGGGGAATAAAAGACCGCGTCTCCAAGACGCTAGCCTCGCCGGAGAAAAAGGATTGTTGAATGCTATGGGATTACCGGGAAAGGGAGTAGAGTCTTTTGCTGCTGAAATAGCAGATTTATCTCTGTGGAATTTTGATCGTCCCTTAGGTGTGAGCGTTGGAGGAGATTCAATATTTGAATATATTGAAAGTGTTAATCATATTGAAAGCGCATTAGAAAATAAATCTATTCCTTATTTTTATGAACTTAATGTCAGTTGTCCGAATACAAAAAATGGACAAACGATCGGGGACGATCCTTTAGAACTAGAAAAACTCCTGAATGAATTAAGGTCAAATATGCGGAAACCAATTTCTGTAAAAGTTTCCCCGGATCTTTCAAATGAGACACTAATTCACATAGGAGAAATTTGTTCGGGTATAAATCAAGTATTCATCAATGCAGGAAATACACAATATAAAAAATCAATTGATGTAGGTGTTAAATCGAAACATTTCACAAAAGAAGGTGGAGGATTTTCCGGCCCTGCGCTTTTTGATCGAACTCTGGAAATGGTGAAATTATTTTCAAAATTTGATTTTCCAATTATGGCAACAGGCGGTATTTCCAACATTCACCACATTGAAGCTGCTAAAGAAAATGGCGCTTCATTGTTTGGATTGGCCACTGCACTGGTTCTAGATCCCTACTGTATCCCCAAGATCAACAAACGATTATAATGTTCACGATTGTATTACTGGAACCTCAAATTCCGCCCAATACAGGTTCTACAGGGCGATTATGCGGCGCAACCAATACAAGGCTTCATATCGTAGGAAATCTGGGTTTTGAGCTATCAGATAAAACATTGAAAAGAGCAGGGCTGGATTATTGGGATCATATTGATTGGAACTATTTTCCAGATTTAGAGAAATATTGCGAAAATTTGGTAAAAAATGAAAGATTTCACCTATTGACCACCAAATCATCTGAGCCGTACACTTCACAGCGATTTATGGATGAAGATCATCTTGTTTTCGGCAGTGAAACCTCGGGGATCAACGAAACCTTTCTAAAAAAGAATTGGAAAAACACCTGTACCATACCCATGAATAATCCACATATTCGGAGTTTAAATCTTGCCACCAGCGTAGGGATTGTTCTCTATGAAGCGATTCGTCAAGTCGATGCTATTTAAACCCCAATTTCTTATCTTGTTCTTGATCTATTTTTGTGGTTGTGCAAATTCACCTAGATATACAACGGGAAATGGTGGTTCAGTGCGGTCCAATTCTTCTAAGACAGCCAAAACAAAAACCAGTAAAAAATCAAGAAAGACAAAGCACCGGAAAGTTTTGAAAGGTGTGAGTTCATTTTATGCAGAAGATTTCCATGGAAAACTCACTGCAAATGGTGAAGTTTATGACATGTATGGCGTCACTGCAGCACATAAAACATTACCATTGGGCACTGTTTGCCGAGTAACCAACCTTGCTAACAGCAAGTCTCTAATCTTGAGGATTAATGATCGTGGCCCTTATATTAAAGGACGAATTCTTGATTGTTCTTATGGTGCCGCAAAAAAATTAGACTTTATTAATCAGGGAACGACAAAGGTTAAAATTGAAGTCATCGAATGGGGAGATGGTGCATACATGCAACATAGGGAGAAAAAATAATGAAGAAATATTATATGGTAGTTAATCCACATGGTGGATTGAAAAAAGGTATTGGTATCCTTGATCGAGTAAAACCTATTTTTGATGAAGGCGGTGCTGAATTGACTATATTAGAAACTGAATATGCCGGTCATGCCCGGGAAATGGCTCGGGAAAAAGACTTTACTGGGTATGATGGTTTTTGTGCCATCGGCGGTGACGGTACTATGCATGAAGTTATAAATGGCATGCTGAAACGACCCGATGAACGAAAAATACCTATTGGATTAGTTACAGGTGGAACTGGAAATTCATTCATGCATGACTTGGATTGCCTTGATCCTGAAAATGCGGCCAAGCGGATTCTCACGGGACGTCTTCGTCCCATTGATATTGCAAAAGTAGACGCAAATGGAGAAATTATTTATGGATTTAATATTGTTGGTTGGGGAATGCCCACCGATATTAACTTTTTAGCAGAAAAAATGCGTTGGCTCGGCGAACAACGATATAATGTTGCATCGATTATTGAAGTGATGAAAGGGAAGCAACGCTTGGCGAAGCTAATTATCGATGGAAATACGGTTGTTGGAGATTATGGGTTCATTCTAGGGTGTAACACAATTCATACAGGAAAAGGAATGATGATGGCGCCCTTAGCCCAACTTAATGATGGGTTAATCGATTTAATCATTGCTCGGAAAGCCGGTCGATTCAAATTATTGCGGTTATTTCCTAAATTGTTCAGTGGTGGCCACGTAGGTGACCCATTAGTAGACTATCATCAGGTGAAGGAATTCTCAATCATTCCTCAGGAAGACAATATACTTAATATTGACGGTGAAATGATTGGTAGTACCCCCATTCATGTGACCGTAGAGCAAGGTTTAATCGACGTACTGGTTTAAATAAGGAAAAAAGTATGAGTATGTTCAAAGGACGAAATCTTATAAATGCATTGGGAATTCCCGGCTGGTTATTCCTCATATGGAAAGGTGATCTTTATTACAGCGTATTTATTTTAGTTTGTATAGCCTTTGCTTTGGGTGAATTCTATAGCATCATGGAGAAAAAAGGTGCAAAACCATTGCGGTGGATGGGAATGTGCACTTCAGTATTTATCGCTGATTATTACTTCGTTCAGCCAGACATCACATCTCATCAATTTTTGGGTGGAATTATTGTAATTGTCCTGCTAACTGTGATATGGGAATTGTTTTCAAATAAAGAAAATTCCGGTCAAAATATTTCTGCAACCATGGCGGGAATTCTATTCGTTCCCATCCTCCTTGGTACAGCTATAGATATTCGCCAATTTGATTCATTAATGGGAACTCAGTTGACTTTAGCTTTGGTT
>CAJWPW010000128.1 GCA_913045415.1 uncultured Fidelibacterota bacterium
CATTGGATGGATTTATAGCCTGCATTTTGCTGACTGCTGACCAGATTGCTCACTACTCTACCCATCATATCATATATGGTGATATTCACAAGGGCATCTTCTGGCAAATCATAGCGGAGTGTTGTGACTGGGTTGAATGGGTTGGGAAAAGGGTTGTACAAATTATAAATGATTGGGACCATCGGTTTGATGATTGATGTTTGTGAACAATTTGAATTATCCTGTTGGCCCATTCTATTAACAAGACAAGAAGGATATGGGGGGCAGAAGTTATTATTTCGAATATCAATTAAATCATAGTTGTTCCAATTATGATCTAACTCACATATATCTTCGGAAATAATTCCCGAGAGTTCATTCTCTCGTAAAATCAAACTAAGATTTTGTGGTGTACCACTTTCAGATACAGGTGTCATAGACCATATTTCATATGGTACATCTCCTGTGAGTTGATTTTTTTTCAGCCATAAATGGCCCAAGTTGAGATATCCCAATTCTGGTGGTATAGAACCAGTTAATTCATTGTTCTGCAATGAGAGAAATTTCAAACTATTCATATTCCCTAGTTCTGATGGAATTGAACCTGAGAGATTAGCATCATCCCAAACAAGTGTCCTCAGTGCATCCAAATCTGCTATACTCTCTGGAATTGATTCTATCGGAGTATTGGATAGATTTAACCAACTTAATTCATCAAAATTTCCTATTGATTCTGGGATTGAAGTAATATCTGCATTCCCATCATGATCATTGTATTCCGATAGAGCATTCTCATAATCACGAAAACTCAATGCTTCCAACCTTCTAAAACCATGTTCACCACGCCAAATCTGGGATCCTATTTCAAGGGGTTCTAGACCACTGAAACTATCATTTATATCAATCATGTCTTGTAGCACATTCAGGTCTTCTTGATTAAAACATTGACCATCATATTCTAAAAAGTGCTTATATGTCTCATCCACAAAATGGAGACTTGGTACTGGACACGAATAAAAATCTATGGGTGGTGTATTTGCAATGGGTATATATCCATTAGGGCAATCAGGGTAAGGATTACATTGCTGACTATATATTATATTTCCAGTTGGTGAAGAATCATATTGCCATGAATCAAAGCATTCGGGGTATGGAGGACAAAGATCGTTTCCACCAAATACATAACTAGAATTATTGCAATCATTTCCACATAGTTCAATGTTACATAATTCCTCAGGTATGGCACCTCGTAGATTATTACTCCCTAACCATAGTTGATTCATATTTGATAGATTGCCTAATTCTGGTGGTATCAAGCCACTAAGGGAATTATATCTTAAATCCAAAATACGAAGCGATGTCATGTTGCCAATTTCTGGAGGAATTGATCCTGATAATTTATTGTGCCATAAGGCAAGTTGTTCAATCTCAGTCAAATTACCTATTTCTGGCGGGATTGATCCTGTAAGAAAATTATGAGATAGGTTCAAAGCAGGCCAGTAGTCACCTCCAGAAAGAATATAATAATACCCATCTTCAACCCCTAGATTCAATAGATTACCGATTGTTGATGGAATGGAGCCAGTAATCTTATTCATTTGAAGATCCATAACTTGCAAGGAAGTCAAATTGCCTATTTCTATTGGGATATTTCCAGTTAGATCATTTTCACGCAGAGCAAGCGCCCTTAGATTGACAAGATCACCAATGCTAGATGGTATTTCTCCTGAAAGATGGTTATCACCCAAAGATAATTTTTTTAGATTTGTTAAATAGCCAATCTGAGAAGGTATTTCTGCACTGCATTCTCCAGACTCCTCACA
Source organism: uncultured Fidelibacterota bacterium (assembly GCA_913045415.1). The sequence continues at coordinate 1,803 of CAJWPW010000128.1, forward strand.
AGTTTCATTGCAATTATCAAATTGATATGAGCCATTAGCAGTATTCCATATGTATCTGTGGCAACCCAATGCATTATTACTCAAATCCAACTCTTCTAAATTTGTCAAATGGCAAATTTCTTCAGGAATCACATTCCCATATCTATAATCTGTTGTTCTTAATATCCCTCTCATTTTTAAATGGGTTAGATTGGTCAATAATCCAATTTCTCTAGGAATAGTATCTCCAGCTTGCCAACCTGCCCATTCAGTTGCCATTGTTCCGCCAAATATATCAAAACTGATTTCAGTAGTATTTTCTATTGAATAACATTCTTCAAATATTACTACACCATCTGTTCCATCAGCGGCTATGCATAAATTCTCAGAGTCTATATTATCAAGTGGTGGGCAATCTTGCCCCAAAGCCAAACCAATGAATAGTAGTAATGATATATATCTACGCATTTCCAAATTTAGCCATCATCCCACAAACAAAACCTCAATTACAATCAAATATCTACCCATTTTCACAGGACCATAAAATCAATGCAAAAATAATTATTAAAGATGATATACGATTGAGCATTTCTTAATTATTGCTGAACTGTGTTGCCTTCTGAATCTGTTTTGGTCAATCTTATATGGTGGCTCATGTTAGCCAGTCCACCATCATTATAACCAAAAAAGAGAAAGCCGCCGTCAAAGGCATTCACGATTCCCGCTCCTTCATTGTCGCTGGCCTCACCGCCGTAATTGTTGGACCATAACAGTGTACTGGAATTTGCATCGAACACCCATACTTTTGGTTCAATATTGTCTATCGGCATAGCGTATTCAAAACCCATACTGATAATGGTCTGGCCATCATCTGTTAGTGATAGGGTCCGGAGCTCATCACCCCTGGATATACCAGTACTGTAATCAGGCTCGTTCCATTCCCACAGGATAGATCCAGTAGAACTCATCTTCAAGAGCCAGGCATTGATGGGGTGTTGCTTTGTATGTCGCTTCCTGCCCGAAACTGCATAGTTGCCATCAGGTAAAGAGACAATATCCGTGGCTCTTTCCCAATAGGCCCCGCCATACTTTGCTTCCTGGACCATATTCCCTTCACTGTCTGTTTTCATAAACCACAGGTCCGTATATCCATAAAATGAACAGTTAAAGCCATCTCCTTCATGCTCGAATTCACCTACTGTAATAAAGCCGCCGTCATCGGTCTGCACCACAGCATTGAACTGATCCTCATCACAGTCCCCGCCATAGCGTTGTGTCCACTGAATACTGCCCCCTTCACCGATCCGGGCCATAAAGGCTGATTTTTGACTCGTTTCTGCCGCGTTTACGTACCACCATCCAACTAGTAGATAATCCCCTTCCAGTGTCTGTATAATATCCTGGCCATGATGAGGCCTGGAATAATCCAGTTCTGTTAGCCACTCTGTCTGTCCGGCGGAATCAGCTTTTATGACATAGCCTGTTCCATAGCTGGGATGAGTAGGATATACTGAAGAACAAAGGATAAAACCACCATCTGACGTCTGGTTAACAGCGGTAGCAAATTGATAGCCTTCGCCAAATTCACCCTGGGGTTGGGGAATCTCATCGAATACCTTGCTCCAGACTTCATTCCCTGATTCATCCACTTTTAATAGCCAGGGCCTTTTAGTCCTTTTCCCTGCAATCACATAACTGCAGTCAATATCCAGACGGATCAGGTCATAACCCGTATTGCCAGGACCGCCAACTTCCTTTGAAAATAATGTATCCAGCCCGCAGTTAAATGTATTCTGATTACCTGCATTGGCGCTTGGTGTGACAGGTTCATCTTCACAACTCAAAAATACTACTCCAATAAATAGTATAACTAATATATATCTATACATATCCAAATCTACCAATCATCCCACAAACAAAAAACCCCACTAATGTGGGGCTAGTCTTTTTTCAAAATCTTAATCCATCCAAAATAATGATTTAAACCTCTTATTATAAGAACCAATAAAATAATGAGATATAATTCCATTACGAGGATACCAGGTGCAATAAGGTTCAATATCCAGATTAAAACATAAAAAAATATAATTGGTAATAGGGCTTCATGTTTTTTAATAAACTTCTCCTCGTTAAAATTAATTTCCTTCTCTTCTGCTCTTAATTTTGCATTCTTAACAAGGAATCCAATAATTTGTTGATATATTTTCTTCATATCAAAATTTACCCATCATACCACAAACAAAAAACCCCACGAATGTGGGGCTTCTTTTAGATTATGTTAATTGTCAATTGGAGAATAATCCTGATTAGATACCATGTCTCCTGCTTCATCTGTATAAAAAAACTGTTCTTTTGGTACTATGCCAACCCTTCTTATATCTAATCTATCGGCATCCCAGCAACAGGCTATTGTATCACAAGAAGGATTTCTTCCACCTGTATGACCTGCACAGGCTCTGTATAATGTATGTAATTGGTCATCAGTTAAATCTAATATATCTTTATTTTTTAAAGCATACTGACCACCACGAAGTCCATGCCCATTATCAATATGTTCATTGACTCTCATACAATCGTGAAAATATGCAAAATGGGAAATAACTGCAGGGTCACCATCATTGAACTGGGATAGATATAATCCATTTTTCTCAACAGTTCTCCAGTGCTTGAATCCATGGATTGGACTATGGAATAATTTTGAATCTTTCTGTAATTGATCAATTAAATCTTTTCTTTGTTCCCATAGCCTAACCATATCAAAATCTACCCATCAGCACACAAACAAAAAACTCCACAAAATTATTTTACCTGACTTTGAAAGTATAAACAAAAAACCCCGCTGTGAGGCGGGGATTGAATATCGTACCGTTGTGTTGAAAAAGCTCATTTACTCACATATACAATCTTCTTCTATTTCACCGCAT
>CAJWPW010000129.1 GCA_913045415.1 uncultured Fidelibacterota bacterium
TCATTTTCCAGAGTTACAATTTACTTCCAGTTTATTCTGTTTTTGAAAATGTGGAACTCCCGTTGATTCTGAATAAAGTTGATTCACAGGAAAGGAAACGATTAGTAAATCAAGCAGTGGAATGGGTTGGATTAGCAGATAAAATTGATTCCCGTCCCGCACAATTGAGCGGTGGTGAATGTCAGCGGACGGCCATCGCCCGTGCCATCGTTCACGAACCAGCGTTAATTTTAGCCGACGAACCCACTGCAAATTTGGATGCAGAAAATTCTCATCAGATTATGAAAATAATGGTTCGCCTAAACAAAGAATTGGAAACATCATTTATCTTTGCAACACACGATGAAAAAATTATGGCATATCTACGAAGAATCATTCATTTGGAAGATGGGCAGATTGTGCAAGATGAAAAAATTGAAAATCCGAGAATGGGAAACTGATGCTTTTTAATCTTGCCATGAAAAATCTTATTGGTGCAGGCATGCGGACGTGGCTCAATGTGTTTGTAACAGCCATTTCGTTTTTTATGATTATTTTTATTTCCGGGATGTACGACGGCATGCGATCCCACGCCAAACAAGTGACCATCGACACGGAAGTGGCTGGCGGTGCTTATTGGCATCCGGAATATGATCCTTTGGATCCGTTTTCTTACGAAGATGCCCACGGAATTCCACCTAAAGAAATCAATGATTTAATCAACAATAAAAATGCATTTTCCATCTTGGTGAGTCAGGCATCCATTTACCCCAACGGACGAATGATGCCGGTCGTGATAAAAGGGATTGAACCAGAACAATCCATAATCAACCTGCCTACCCAATCGCTCTTGAAAGAAGCCGACGGTTTGATTCCGGTACTTATTGGAAGTGGAATGGCGAATTACACAAAATTGAAAGTAGGCGATGCTTTTGCTATTCGCTGGCTGGATGCAAACCGAACCTATGATGCGGACGAAGGCGTAATCGTTTATATTATGGAAACGGAAAATTTTAAAGTGGATATGGGCACTATCTGGATCCCCCTTGAACAAGCACAAACCATGCTTGATATGAAAAATGAAGCCACCTATGTAACCTTCTCCAAAAACATTTCCAAGGTTCAAGGTAAGGGAAATTGGGTCTATCGCGATGTGGATTATTTGATGCGAGATATGGAAGCCATGATTGAAGCGGATGAACCCAACGCCAGAATCATGTATGCGATCCTTTTATCCTTGGCGGGCATGGGTATTTTTAATTCACAAATATTGTCCATTTTTCGAAGACGGAAAGAGATCGGCACACTTATGGCAATGGGCATGACGCGATCTCGTGTTGTGGGTCTATTTACATTGGAAGGAGGAATGAACGCCTTTTTTTCTTTAATTATGGTATTGGTTTTGGGTGGCCCTGTTTTCATTTATTTCGCGCTGTATGGAATTCCACTGCCCATTGATTATAATGAAATGGGACTCATTATGGCAAAGAAGCTCTTCCCTGTATACACCATGGGGCTTTTCATTTCCACAACATTATTTATTTCATTCGTTGTTTTGGTTTTGAGTTATATGCCATCGCGCCGTATTGCAAAAATGAAGCCTACCGATGCACTTCGAGGCAAAGTAACCTAATGCTGAAATTCGTTTTAAAAGGCATTCTTCGAGATCGTTCTCGTAGCCTATTCCCCATTATTGTTGTCTCTCTCATTGTGGCATTGGTGATTTTTAATCGAGGTTTTCTCGTTGGGACTATGAATGGAATGTTCAAAGATACGGCTGTGATTTCATCGGGGCATGTAAAGATCATGACCCACGCCTATCAGGAAGAAAGTCAATTATTGCCCAACGATCTTGCACTTATGAATGTAAGTGAAATAACCGACACATTGAGTTTAATGTATTCAGATTATTTTTGGTCACCCAAAATATCTTTCGCCGGATTATTAGACCTTCCCGATGATCAGGGGGAAACAAAATCTCAAGGGCCTGTCATGGCGTATGGTGTTGATTTTTTATCCCAGGATTCCCGTCAATATGAATTATGGGAATTGGAAAAACGCATCGTTTCGGGACGCATGATTCAAAATGTTGATGACGCATTGGTGGGGACAAAATTAGCTGAAAAGCTTGGACTTTCTCTTGGTGACCAGGTGACCTACATAGGTACCACCATGAATAATGCATTTACCACATTTAATTTTACGGTGGTGGGTACGTTCAATCTTGGCATGGGCCCCTTGGATAAACAAATGATGTTGGTGGATATTGACGGGGCTCGCATGGCCTTAGATATGGACGATTCCGCATCAGAAATTCTCGGCTTCAAACACGATTTATATTACGACGATAAATCGTCCATCAAAATTCGAGACCAATTCAATGCTTCCCATTCGGACACAACTGATATTTTCCGTTCCAGTATGATCGCACTTCGAGATGCCAATCAAATGGGAACAATGATTGATTTGGTGGATATTTCTGTTTTTATTATTCTCGGGATATTTCTTCTCATTGCCATGATTGTTCTGTGGAATATGGGTATCATGAGCGGGCTTCGGCGATACGGTGAAATGGGAATTCGTCTTGCCATGGGCGAAACGAAAGGACAAGTATATCAGTCTCTTATTTTGGAATCTGTCATTATTGGTACGATTGGCACGATCTTCGGGACGCTCATCGGTTTACCCTTAACATATTACGTGCAAGAAGTGGGCATTGATTATTCTGCGGCATTTGAGAATTTGAATACATCGACGTTGATTATGTCAAGTGTGTTCTATACGAAAGTCACCCCCGACCTATATTATATTGGAATTATTCCCGGTATTTTAGCAACGGTGTTTGGTACCATGCTGGCGGGACGAGCAATTTATAAAAGAGAAATGGCACAACTATTTAAAGAACTTGAAACATGAAAATTTTTAGTCACAGAGTACACAGAGTTTTATGAAAGTAAAATGAGACACATTATTTTAATATTATTGATTTCTTCGGTCCTCGGGCAAAACGATATGACCGTTGAAGAAATCATCAAAGCCATGGATAATAATCTGAATGCAAAAAGCCGTGTGCTCACGAGTAAAATGGTGGTTCATGGGCGGCGTGCGACCCGAACGATTAAATCTCGGAATTGGGTTGTAGGGACAGACTTGGCATTTACAGAATACTTATCTCCTCCAAGAGAAGCGGGAACCAAAATGCTTAAAGTAGGCGACAAACTCTGGACCTATTCTCCTCAAACAGATCGGGTGATTCAAATTTCCGGGCATATGCTCCGGCAATCGGTTATGGGATCGGATATGTCTTATAATGATATGATGGAAGATCAACCGCTGGCAGATCGCTATACGACAACTTTAGAAGGATCGATTAATATCAACGGACGAGACTATTGGATTGTTGTCATGGATGCAAAACAAAAAGGATTATCTTACCCAAAACGACGGGCGTGGATTGATAAAGAATATCTTCTGCCCATGAAGGAAGAACTCTACGCCAAAAGCGGAAAACTCCTAAAAACAGCAACCATGGATGGCATTAAAAAAGTGCAGGGGCGCTGGTTTCCTTCCCGATTTATTTTTAAGGACGAACTGAAACGAAACAGTAAAGGGACAGAGTGGATTATAGAAGAAATTGAGTTTGATACGGAGATTCCCGACTCCCGTTTTTTGAAAGCGCGATTAAGAAAGTAAACAAATGAAAAAGAATAAACATAAAGGAAGTTGTTTCTGCGGCAATATCCAATTTGAAATAAAAGATACAGGTGGAACCGTGGCTGCTTGCCATTGTTTGGATTGTAGAAAAGCCAGCGGTGCACCCTTCATGATTTTTGTAGTGGTGGAGAAAGATAATTATATTATTAAAAGTGGGAATCCCGGTTCAATTCAATATGCTGATGGAATCAAGGTACGAACATTTTGTAAGGATTGCGGCTCTGCTATTTCCTATGAGAATAAAAACGATACCGATACAATAGATATTAGTACAATGCTGATGGAAAAACCGGAAGATTTCATCGTTAAATATCACGTGTGGACAAAACGCCAGTTACCAGGAATTATTATAGATGAAAACATTCAAAAGTTTTCAGAATACTCAGATTTATGGGAAAAATTCCACGGAGATTAAATGAATTTATTATTGATAAAAGCACATTTTAAACCACTTTTAATCATCAAATTATTCTTCCTATTAGATCAACAAATTTATGGGGATTGTACGTATATTTGGCCGGCTTTACCACTGAGGATTTTATAGAGGAGGATGTTAACATCATGAAACACACACTTTTTATTTTACAGATCTTTCTGTTTTCGATTGTTTTCGGACAGAATGAGAATATAGAAAAACTTCAGTTTGAGTTTGAGGTGGATTCCATAGAACTGCATGTTGGTGAGACAAAAGAACTCATGATTAAACTTCTCAATGAAGATGGAGATCTTTCCCAAAATTCATTTTATGTATTTGGACAGAGACGTGCTTTATCCGTATCCCCCAGAACGAGCGATTCTACGGGTATTGCAACGGTAACCGTTAAGGCCCATAAGCCCGGACGTTTGAGACTCAGCGTTCAAAGCATTACGGTTAAGCGCGATGATCGCGTTCGGGATAAGCTTGTAGTCAATGTCCCCTTCCCCCCAATTGATCATATTGTATTTAACCAAACGCCAAGCAAACTATATACAAAAACATCCACATCTTTTTCAGTGGAAGTGA
>CAJWPW010000130.1 GCA_913045415.1 uncultured Fidelibacterota bacterium
CTAATTGCGTAAAAAATAAGGAGTTATTATGCGGTATTATGAAACACTCTATATTGTAAATCCGAATTTAGAAAATGAGGCCTTGGATATCACCATGGGCGAGATCGGAACTGAATTAGAGAAAACAAAATCAAAGCTGATCAATCATCGCGTATGGGGGAAGAAGCGTCTTGCGTATCAAATTGAGAATCAGAAATACGGTTCTTTTATCCTCCTGCAATTCGAAGGTGGCGAACAGGATCAAATGAACGAATTTAATACTTGGATGAAATTAAACAATTCCATTCTTCGTCATATGACAGTTGCCTTAGATGACAAACCAGAAGTCTATGAAGAAAAAGTGAAAGAAGAACCGGTTGAAAAAGAAGCCCCTAAAGGTGCATCAGAAGAAACACCTGAATCGGACCTTGAGGACGAAGCAGTGGTTGAAACTGCTTCTGATGAAACTGAAACTCAACCTGACGTTACTGAGGAAGAATCAACTGAAGAAACTGAAACCACTGAAGATGTATCTGACGAAAGCTCAGATGAAGAGATTGAAGAAAAGGAGGCAGAATAATGGCATTTCAGAGTAGAAAGAAATTTTGTTATTTTAAAGAAAATGGCATCACAGACATCAATTATAAAGATGTGAAACTCCTACGTCGTTTTGTGAATGACCAAGGTAAAATCATGCCACGTCGGATTACCGGTAGTAGTGCAAAAATGCACCGAAAGTTGGTTCGGGCCATCAAACGGTCGCGCTCAATTGCATTAATGCCGTACGTCGACCTTGGTTCGGAATAAGGAGTAAGATCATGGAAATTATTTTACTACAAGATGTAAATGATCTCGGTGAAGCCGGTGATGTTGTGAATGTAAAACCTGGCTATGCCCGAAATAAACTATTTCCCGAAGGATTGGCACTCCGAGCATCCAAAAGGAATTTAGCTGTGGCAGAAGAACGAAAACAGATCACTAAAACGCGTAAAGCCCGGGAAGGTGTTGCAGATCAAGCCATGGTTGAACGGCTGTCTAAAACAGAGATTACTATAGAAGCACAAGTGGGTGAGGAAGACAAAATGTTTGGCTCTGTTACCACGTTGGATATTCATAAAGCTCTTAAAGAAAAAAGCATTACTGTGGATCGCCACGCCATTTTGTTGGAAGAGCCCATCAAAGCATTGGGAATCTACCACGTACCGGTTCGCGTAAGCGCTGATTTAAATGGTGACGTTAAGATTTACGTGATTAAGGCATAAACTAGATCGAATGCATTTAACCCCTGCACTCCTATTTCGTTTTGATGTTGGATGCGGGGGTTTTTTATTGCCCTAGAAAATCCTGATCCATAAACTCACCGGTTATGTTTGCAGACGTCGCATTTCCAATCTCCAATTTTATAACTTTTACTTATAAGGTTCCCCAGAAAATAGCGCAAGATGTCCAGATTGGTTCACGGGTTAATGTTCAATTTGGTCCGCGAAAAACTCAGGGCATTATTACTGCACTCAATATAAAATCATCCTTTTCGGGTAAATTAAAAGAGATCGACGGCCTCGTGGATGATTTACCAATCATGACCCAGCAACTCTGGAAATTAATTCAATGGATGAGTGAATATTATGTAACGCCCTTGGGACAAGTTGGGAAGGCCGTTCTTCCAAAGAATTTGTCAACGCGGTACAATCCACCAAAAAACTGGATGGTTCAGCCCATAATCGCAGGTGATGACGATCTAGCAGCAGTTAAAAAACGGGCGCCCAAACAATATGAGCTATACCAGGAAATTTTGAAAGCTGAAAAACCCATCAAAGTTTCTTCCTTAAAAGAGTTGGCATCCAATCCATTAACTGGCTGTCGCGGGCTAGAAAAACGGGGATTGGTTTCCATATTTGAAGAAACTTCACTACCGGATGTCACAGGATTTACTTTTGATCCCATACATAAAAAAGTAGATTTTAATAAACACCAGAAAACGGTTGTAGCTACGATCATTCAATCGTTGGATTCCAAAAATTATTCACCTTTTTTGCTCCATGGTGTAACAGGAAGCGGAAAAACAGAAATTTATATTGAAGCCGTTCGACACTGTTTAGATCAAAGTCGAACCGCTATAATTCTACTCCCAGAAATTTCTCTTACTCCCCAAATCGCTGGTCGGTTCCGAGCTGTTTTTGGAGACACCATTGCTCTCTGGCATTCTAAGCTCACCCAAGCGCAACGTTCCTGGACCTGGAAAGAGATATGCAAGGGATCATTCAAGGTTGTAATTGGAGCGAGAAGCGCAGTATTTGCTCCTTTGAAAGATCTTGGATTAATTGTCATTGATGAAGAACAAGAATCATCTTTTCGTCAGGATTCGCCTGCGCCACGGTATCACGCCCGGGATGTAGCACTTATGCGCGCTACTTATGAGGGATCCTCTGTGGTTCTCTCTAGCGCGACTCCTAGTTTGGAGAGCTATTACAATCATCTCCATAAAAAATTGACCTATCTCCATTTGCCGGAACGCTATGGTGGTGCAAAATATCCCCTGGTTCATTTGGTAGATATGTTGGGTGATCAGGAAGAATCGGGGAAATTTGGGCAAATCTTTTCAGGGTTGCTCCAAGATAAGATCGAAGACCGGTTGCAAAAAAAAGAGCAAATTATTTTGCTTCAAAATCGCCGTGGTTATTCTCCAGTGGTTCGTTGTGGAGATTGTGGCGACATAGTCATGTGTCCACAATGCAAGGTAGCGCTTACGTATCACCGAAAAGGGTCTCAACTGATTTGTCATTGTTGTGGCCATTTTGAAACAAAACAACGGGAAACATGCCGCAGTTGCCAAAGTCCAAATATGAAATATTCAGGTACTGGAACCCAACGGGTAGAATCTTTAATCGAAGAAATATTTCCTGATGCACGACTGGGGCGGTTGGATATGGATACAGCCCGGACGGGGAGCGGTCTAACCAAAATATTAAAAGATTTTTCTGATGGTAAATTAGATATCCTTCTTGGAACACAAATGATTGCCAAAGGATTGGATTTTCCGAACGCAACATTGGTGGGTATTATTAATGCGGATTTAGGATTACATCTTCCAGATTTCCGCGCCGGGGAACGAATTTTCCAACTTATTTATCAAGCTTCCGGAAGAGCTGGTCGGGGAATCAAACCTGGTGAAGTAGTTATCCAAACTTATGTACCTGATAATCCGGTAATCAAGAATGCAGCAAAGCTGGACATGAAGAAGTATTACAATATTGCCTTGAGTGAACGGAATGAATTGAAATATCCACCCTTTAGCTGGTTGGCAAAAATAGAGATTACCGGCCAAAATCAAATATCTGCAAATTCCCTGTCAGAAAGAATTGCCAAAGCGTTGAAAGGGAAATATAAAGGTTTAGATGTTTTGGGACCGTCATCGTGTTACCTTGAAAAACTGCGAAACAATTATAGGTTTCAGATTGTTTTTAAATCATTAAAAAAAGTAGATCCAAATGGACAAAAACTTCACCGATTTATTGAGAATAACTTCAGGGATTTTCAGAAAAAATTCCGACCAGGGAAAAACCGGATCAATATTCATTTTGACCCATTAAGTTTGATTTGATGTTAATAAAGCCCCGAACATCCCAAAATAATGCGTCAGTCTGCCCTACCAAAAAGTCGGGACAGGTCAGGAAGAAACAGGTTTTTTCATTTTTCATTTTTATTCTTTCCTGTTTATCCGCAGAAACTGGTTATCCTGGATTTGATGTATTTACTTCTTCGTTTCAACTTGGACTGGGTGGGGCAGGGTTTTTGAATCCATCCCCAATTTCATCAAAATTAAATCCATCTGTTGCAGATACTGGGCGATATTTTTCCACATCTATCATTCGTTATCAGGCAGGTATTACCAGTCAGAGTGCTGGAATGAGCCTGCCATGGAAAAAAGGATTCGGTATTTTTTCTGTACGGCATATTTCTTACGGAACATTCGACGGATATGATGACGATCTTCAATCCACGGGGGCATATCAATCTGGCGATACATGGCTGCAATACGGTTATTCAAGACAGGTAAGAACAATGCCTTTGAGTATTGGAACCTCTGCTCAATTCTATAATGCATCATTAAAAGATCATCAAGTAAAAGCCATTCTTATATCGCTTGGAAGCGCATTCTATATTCAAAAGTTTCAGGCAACATTCGGGGTGTCATTTCACAACATTGGAAAAACATTTGATGGTAATAATTTTGCTCACGGGACAATCATACCTAAAACAGTGATTAGTGGGACAAAAAAATTAGCACATCTTCCACTTACTCTTTATTTGGATACAATCTTTTCAAAAGAGCAGGTTGAGCCGGAAATATTTTTAGGTGGAGATTTTAATTTGAAAAATGGGATTGGAATTCGGTGGGGAACTTCCACACGAAAATTGGATCATAATACGAAACAGGATTTTCTAAGATCAGTGGTTGGTGCTTCAGGTTTTGGTTTTGGGATAGATACTGGGATTACATCCATCAATTATGGTACATTTATTTTTGGTACCGGGGCGACGATCCACGGTTTCCAGATAGGAATTCAACTTTAATGAGAAAAATTATTATAATCATCCTGTCTTGTATTGCAATGATTTTTGCCCAAAATAATTATCCTATTGTATTGATACATGGATTTATGGGTTGGGGTGAAGACGAAATGG
>CAJWPW010000131.1 GCA_913045415.1 uncultured Fidelibacterota bacterium
TCTCGACGAGAAAACGGGGTTTAAGAGAGCGGGACCGAAGGGACTCGAACCCTCGACCTCCGGCTTGACAGGCCGGCGTTCTAACCAACTGAACTACGATCCCAAATTTTCTTCCACTTCAGGAGATTTTCCCCTATAGATCAATGCTGCAGGGATGACAATGATATATGCAATGAACAGCATGATGGGTGCAAGGGTCAGGCTTTGAAAACTGTTGACTTCTCCAGCTGCCATGATTAAATACCCCACAATGATCAGAGCTAAACCAATGCCAAATAAAACGTAATTTGGGGTGGAAAAATCCCAGGATTCGAACAGAGATGTGTTTGAGTCACTATCCTTGTTGTGAAATAATTTACTCATAGCGGCGGCAAAATTACGCTTGATCTTAAAAGACCCAAAGTGGTTTTTATTTTAAAAGTAATAAGAAACTAAATTGACATGGTTCAACCTAAAATCCTAAATTCGCCGCCCGTAAATGGCCGCAAATTTTCAAAATAAACCGGTATTTCTCCTTGGGGGGATTATCGCAATGTCTATAACTATTGCTTTGGTAGTCCTGGTATTGTTCTGGCCTCAACCAAATTCATCTTCTGTTTCAAAAGTAACAGTGATAACTGGATCAACATTGAGTGAAATTTCTAAACAATTATATGAGAAAAAGATTATTTCAAATGAACAGATGTTTCGTTGGGCAGTTCAGGTAATGGGGAAGGAAAAAGAAATTCCTATTGGAACGTTCCAACTGGTGGACACCCAATCCAATTATGATATTATTAAACAATTGGTTTATGGCTCTCCGGAACTAATAAAAGTTCGATTATTGGAAGGTTGGTCTGTGAAGCAGATAGCAGCACATTTGAATGACGTTATGGGGTTTGAGCCGGATGAGATTCTAGACATCAGTAAAGATTATCGTTTTTTAAAAAAACATAAGATTAAAGCTTCAACAATTGAAGGATATCTTTTTCCGGACACATATTTGTTTTTTAACGGAGATACTCCAACATCTGTATTGGATAACGTGGTCTCTGAATATAAAAAGTTTTGGAGAGATGCATTTCGTGATCGTGCCCGAGAATTAAATATGACGGAACATGAAGTAGTCACATTAGCATCTATTATAGAAGGTGAAGCTATATATGATAAAGAAAGACCTACCATTTCCGGTGTGTATCATAATCGATTGAATATTGGAATGCGGCTTCAAGCAGACCCAACTATTCAATACATTATCGAAGATGGTCCAAGGCGCCTTTTAAACCGGGATTTGAGAATTGATTCACCATACAATACCTATAAACATAAAGGCTTACCACCAGGCCCAATTAATTCACCTGGAGCACAATCATTAAAAGCTGCATTGTATCCTGAAGAAAATGAGTATTTATTTTTTGTGGCAAGAGGAGATGGATACCATACGTTTACAACAAATGAAAAAGATCATAATATTGCTAAAAAACAATTACAAAAACTTCGTCGAGAATTAAGAAGGAAAAAGGTTCTATAATATGAGTTTGAAAAAGTTAAATAAAACACAACGGGCAGCCGTTGAAGCAAATGATGGCCCCATCCTCATCTTTGCCGGTGCAGGAAGTGGAAAAACACGAGTTTTGACCCATAAAATGTTTTATCTCATTAGTGAAAAGATTTACAAACCTGAAAATATTCTTTCAGTTACCTTCACAAATAAGGCGGCGAAGGAAATGAAAGAGCGTGTTATGGATCTTCTTAAAAAGGATGACCTTCCCATCACAATTGGAACTTTCCATTCTGTTTGTGCTCGATTACTACGTATTGAAGGAAAACATTTGGGTTTAAGTCCGCAATTTGCCATTTATGATGTTCAAGATCAGTTAGATTTATTAAAAGTTGTTTTAAAAGAATTGAATATTTCTAAGGATACATTAGCGCCAAATCATGCACGGAACCAGATCAGCTATTTAAAAAATAAAATGATCACCCCCAGCACTCAAGCCCGCAAAGCTCGGACGATTCTGGAAAAAACAATTGTAGATGTTTACAGCTCATATCAAAAAGCACTTCGTGAAAATGAAGCTTTAGATTTTGATGATCTTTTACTTTATCCTTTGGAATTATTTGATAAACATCCAAAAATTCTCAAAAAATACCAGAATAAGTGGAAATACATTTTAGTTGACGAATATCAGGATACCAACCGACCGCAATATTTTTTTCTTACACGGCTTTCTGAAATGAATCAACAAATCTGTGTGGTAGGAGATGATGATCAATCCATTTACGGATGGCGTGGTGCTGATATATCAAATATTCTAGATTTTCAAAAATTCTTCCCTAGGTGCACAATTTTTACATTAGAAAAAAATTACCGATCCACTCAGCAAATTCTAGACGCAGCCACGTCTGTAGTTACCCATAATGATCGTCGTGCTAAAAAGAATTTAGTGGCTACAAATGGCTCTGGTGAGTTGTTGGGATTAATGGAAATTCGTGATGAATTAGAAGAAGCAGATGCCATTATTTCAGCATTGGAAAAGGAGATCAAACTCAACAAACGAACTTTTTCTGATTTTTCAGTTCTCTACCGAACCAATGTACAATCCCGTGCATTAGAGGACAGTTTCCGAAGGATGGGAATTCCATACAACATTGTTGGAAGCATTCGATTTTATGACCGGAAGGAAGTGAAGGATGTCTTGGCATATTTACGGTTAGTGATCAATTTAAAAGATACCATTTCTCTTAGAAGAATTGTGAATTTTCCACCGCGCGGTATCGGAATGAAAACGATTGACAAATGTGTCCAGCAGGCGGGCATCGACAAGATTGAATTATTTGATGTTTTGAAAAATGCGGATAAGCTGGCAATCCGTGGAAAACAGTCAGAATCTCTTACGTCATTTTATGAATTGATTAAAAAATATCATGATTTAAGAAAAAAACTTAGTGCCAGTGAACTCTCTCGAAGCCTGGTAGAAGAGGCAGGCGTACTAAATTTATTCAAACAATCACAATCTCCTGATGATCGGGAAAGATTTGATAATGTGACCGAAGTATTGAATAGTATTGATGAATTTTGCCAAAAGCGTCCGGACTCAACTTTAAGCGATTTCCTTGAAGAAGTGTCTTTACTCTCAGATATCGATCATTGGAATGACTCTGATAACCGGGTGACGCTCATGACGGTTCATTCATCCAAAGGGTTGGAATTTCCAGTCGTTTTTGTCGCTGGATTGGATGACGGACTTTTTCCATTATACAACGCATTAGGTACCAAAGAAGGACTAGAAGAAGAACGACGTTTATTCTATGTGGCATTGACGCGGGCACAAGAACGGGTCTTTCTTTTATATGCAACAAATCGCCGTCGCATGGGTGGCGAGAATGTTATGGGGATGCCTAGCCGTTTCATTAGTGAAATTCCAAATGATTATTTGGAACGAATCGAATTTCAATCTGCTTTAACCCGACGTGTAGTAGGAGGCTCTCTTCAAAAAAGAACAAAAATTGCTATAACACGAACTGTGACCACATTTGATGATTTTAAAGTGGGTGATATGGTTGACCATTCTATCTTTGGAGCAGGAAAGATCATGGTCTTGAGCGGCACTGGAGAGAATCAACGCGTAGGTGTCGTCTTTAAGGATGGAACAAAAAAGAAGCTGATTGTCAAATATGCAAACTTGTCTAAGATCAGTTAATTAAATTATACTGAACAAATGTATTTCTGGGTGATTGGGATTTTCTCATCACTCTACCAGACACAATGCGCGATGAGTTAACGGCTCACCATTCATCAATAAACCACTAGTAAGACTATCAATTTTCCTATTTAAATCATCATTTATTTAGTGTAATATCCGAATGAGACTCAATCTCAAAATGGAATAAAATGACCGATTCACTCATTCAAAATTTTAAAGAAATCCTTCGTAAAGAGGGGTTAAGATATACTAAACAGCGTCAAGCCGTTTGGGATGAGATTCAAAGTAGCCAAGAGCACCGGGATGCGGAAGATATTTATATGTCTATCCGAAATAATGGCCTGAAGGTTTCCCGAGCCACTGTTTATCGCACCATAGATGTTTTAGTCAAAAATCGAATGGTAAGAAAAATGGATGTGGGTGATGGTAGAAATCGCTATGAACCACGGTTGGATGACGCACACCATGATCATATGATCTGTATCGAAACAGGGAAAATCATTGAGTTTTACAATGAAGAACTGGAAGATCTTCAGGAAAAAATTGCCGAAGAAAATGGATATATATTGGTTCGTCATATCCACCAATTGTTTGTAAAACCTCTTAAGAAATAAACTATGACACTTCTTGATCTTGCACCATCCCAGGTGGGCCGGATTATTTCTTTGGGTGGAAACCCTGAATTTATTTCACGCCTAATGGAAATGGGATTCCAGGAGGGAATAAAAGTTCGAATGATCCAGAAAATGCCTCTCAATGGTCCTATAAAGATTCGAATTCGAAACGGGATGATTTCACTTCGCCATAATGATGCTGGCAATATTACGGTACGATTAAATGTCTGAAGTAAAACACTCTATCGCACTTTTGGGAAATCCCAATTCTGGGAAGACTGCCCTGTTTAATCTCCTCACCGGATTGAATCAAAAGGTCTCTAATTATCCCGGCGTAACCGTAGAACAAACCACCGGGATT
>CAJWPW010000132.1 GCA_913045415.1 uncultured Fidelibacterota bacterium
CCTTGAATATAATACTGGTTGGATTAGAATTATTATGTGATTCAATTAAATGAGGGGTTAGTCTTTGTTATTGTCTACTTCAATAAATTTGAATTTCAATAATCGTTAAAATGAGAAAATTAAAACAAATACTTTTTCTATTTACATTTTGCTCCATGGTCTTATTGAGCAGGGAATTTGGCAGAAACAATGATGGTGAAAACTGGCCAACGTTAAGCTGGGGTACATCCACACCAGATGCACAACGCATGCATCCGGATTGGGTGGACAAAGAATGCTTGTAATTCCTGAATTGAATATTGTAGCTGTATTTATCGGTTGGAATATTTATGATTTTCCGTCATTAGATTCATGGATGGTCATGCATAAACTAATCAATGCTGTTGAAAGATAACGATACTGTGATTTATTCGTTAAATCGGGTACACCTTTACATTTCGAATATGCAAATCAGCATTTCCCGACACAGGATCAATCGCCAAATCATCCCCTAATGCGTTCAGATTCCCTCCCTTGTTTTCAAGGGCTATTTTTTGCTGGGTATCTTTCCCTTCATGCCCCCAGCCATGGGGAATACTGATCACACCTGGCATCATTTCTGTCGAAAGTTTTGCTTCTAATTCTATTTGGGCATTCGATGTTTTAACTCGAACTTTTTGTCCATCTGCAATCGATTTTTTTTGAGCATCTAATGGATTCATTAATATTAAAAAACGATCCCGGCCACTCATTAATGATGGACAATTATGCATCCATGAATTGTTACTTCGAAGTTGTCGCCGTCCTATCAAGGTTAAACTGCCATTGGCATTGGAATGAGCCATATTGGAAATCACACGCTTTAAATCATCGATAAAAATGGATGGAGCCAAATCAATTTTTTTATCAGAGGTAAATAATCGCTTTGGGAATCTCGGTTTCAATGGACCCAGATCAACCCCGTGCACTTGTTTCTTAACTTTTGATAAGGTCAGGCCGTTCCATTTAAATAGAGATTTTAAACTTCCGTATTCACCAATACGTATTCCTAAATCCAACAGCCATTCCGGACCGAATTTTTTGGATAAAAAATGGTTAACCTTTGAATATTTTCGTCCATTTTTTTGGGCTACCCGTTTTTCTAATCCCATAAATATTTCCCAATCGTATTTTGTGCCAGATTCTTTTGGAAATACCGGATTGGAATATTTTACAACATCCCGGACAGCAAAAATATTGAATACCACATCAAAATGGGGGCCATTAAGATTGAAAGCAGGAGGCAAAATAATGTCCGCATGACGGGTAGTTTCATTTATATAAAAATCGATGGAAACCATGAATTCCAGCCCCGAAAATGCACGGTCTAATTTTTCTCCCCCCGGAACGGACAGAATGGGATTTCCCGCAGACGTTACCATGGCTCGAATTTGCCCCTCCCCCTTTACCAGCATCTCATCCGCCATTGTTACTGCAGGGTATTCACCAGCAAATTCAGGGAGATTGCGAACACGACTTTGACCTTTATTATAATGTCCCTTCGTTTGAGAATTACCTAAGGTGTCAAAAGCAGGTGAAGTAAACATGGCCCCACCTGGAGCGTCAAAATTCCCAGTAATGATATTAACCATATTGATCAGCCAATGTACCGTTCCGCCAAACTTTTGTGTACAAGCACCCATCCGGCCATAACATACGGCGGATTCCGCCTGAGAGAATTCTTTTGCTATTCGTTGGATGTTTGCACTTGAGATTCCCGTAATACTTGAAATTGTTTCCAATTCTATATCTGGAATAGAGGTTAAAAATTCGTCTAGATTTTTAGTTACGGAATCCAAATGCCCCTGTTTGATCCACCCATTTTTGATAATTTCCTGAATGATTCCAATGAGAAAATAAACATCAGTCCCTGGCTGAATAAAACAATGCTCATCTGCCAACTTAGCCGTTTCAGTTCTTCTTGGGTCTATTACAACGAATTTCCCGTCACGACTTTGGATCGCCTTTAGTCTATTTCTTATATCCGGTGCCGTCATCAAACTTCCATTGGATACAAGGGGATTTCCCCCAAGAATAATCATATATTGCGTTCGGTCAATATCAGGAATTGGAACCAACAATTGGTGACCTAACATTTGGTAAGCTGCAAATTGGTGAGGGATTTGATCCACTGTAGAAGCAGAAAATTTATTTCGCGTTCGCAGAGAAGAAAAAAATGTTGGCCCATAAAGGAGAGTTCCATAATTATGGACAGATGGGTTCCCCTGATAAACACCCACAGCATTGTTGCCATATATTTTTTGGATATTTACTAATTTATCGGCGATTTCATCCAATGCATTTTCCCAAGAGATTTGCTCCCATCCTGAATTGGTTTTTTTCACGGGAAATTTCAAACGATCCGAATCCTCATGGAGGTCTTTGTAAGCCAATGCTTTGGGACAAATATGCCCGTGACTTAAAGGATCTTTTTCATCACCAACAATCGTTTGAATTTGCTCATTTTGGGTGGTTATAACCAATCCGCACATAGCTTCGCAAAGGTTACACGTTCGATAATGGGTCTGAAAATTTGTTATTTTCTGGTTGATCATATTTTTGCACAGCGGATGAGGAGTGAGTTTGTAATGGCGTCCTCTCTTAATTGTCTGATCGATTCATAATCTGGATCATTTGCAAATTTCATAAAGGTGGGCCAGTCAGGCCATTCGACAAAAAAAATCATATCCGCATCAAATTCACCAATAATTGCAGCCTGGGGTACGTATAAATTTGAATGAACGCGTCCACCGTATTTCTTCAACAAGGGGCTAACCGATTTCATATACTCCTTATATTTATTATGACCACCATCCGGTTTGAACCATAATGCATTCAGCATATAAATAGAATTGTTATCATTCATTTTAAGTTTACTCCTTTTCGCCTTCACCATTAACAGTTTAAGTAATATTGCGCTCTTTATTTTTCCCATATGTTGTCTGACTGGTTTTATTGTATTAGAATTTAAGGTAGAATTAAACAAATTATCTTTGAATCACAAATAAATATTAGAGAGTTTCAAAATCCTTTTCATTTGAAAGGTGAATAATAAATGGAAGTACCGCAATCATTGCGAAAGTGGCTGGTGTTCCACTTTTACGTGGACTACGCCTTTGCAATACCCTTCTTCTTTTTTCCAGAACAACTGGCTTCATTATTGAATTATGAACCACTTGATCCATTGGCAGCGCGGATGTCGGCTGCAGCGTTGTTTGGCATTGGATACAGTTCCCTCATGGCAGCTAAATTTGATTTGGAAAAGATGCAACTCAAGTTACGATGGGCAGTCATTTGGGCGGGGTCCGCAACCATCGGTCTTTTTTGGGGTGCATTAAGTGTAGATCATATATGGGGTTGGATCTTTGGAATCATTTTTCTATTATTTTTTACATTATGGTTTTTTTATGCTATTAAATTGAATGCATTTAATAATAAATGAATAAAGTTTTTAATCGATCTTTATTGCCCATTCTATTGGGGATCCTCATTGGAGGTGCTTCCTTTTACCCCTTTACTTATACCAACCCCATTTCAATGAGTTTGATCGGCGGCATCAAACGAAATCAATGGGTGACACATTTTGATTTATCCATGAAAAACCAAAATCCATGGTTGCGTAATTATATCGCATTCATCGGGTTATTGGGAAGTATTCGTCCTGAAGTCATATATCTTGAAGCAATGAGTGATGATGATGGCGTAAGATTATCTGGAAAAAATGATTATGTATTAAGGGGGATTCCACCCAAAAGTCGTTATTGGAGCTTTGTCATTTATGATTATGAAAATAGTCGAATAGACCCTTTTGAAGAAACGGTGGCCAATTCGTTTCGGTCAACCATCAAGGATAATGGTGAATACGAAATAATACTTACAGCAAATCCAGAAAAATATTCCGGAAAACAGATTATAAATCATGGCAGTAATAATTTTACAATTATAATGCGTATTTACGGCCCAGACCTAAAATATTATGAAGACAAAAATTCAATTCCTGTTGGACGCATCAAAAAGGTAAGTCCTCATGGGTAATTGGATTATAAAATTCCTCGGGACAGCTATTCTAATTCATGGGTTATTAATCTGGACTGGTCCTGAAATCGTTATGCGCAAACTGGATCGTGATTTGGAGGCAGCTAAAATATTTGAAAGTGAATGTGGTGAAAGATGGGTAGATGGTATTTTTTATATCAATCCATCATGTCTGTCAAATAAACAATCGGCTCGAAAACCAAACCCCGATTTTTTATATTTTCTTATTCCATACGATCTTAGTAATGGTGATTTATTTGTATCCACACCGGTGCCACCTAACGATCGTTATTGGTCAATCCACGCCCATAACAGGAATACAGATGCATTTTATAGGATTACAAATACAGAAATTAATGGTGAAAGATTCGAATTTTTGATTACAAAAAATAAAAATAAAAGATCCGATATCCCAATCGCCTATGCTACTTCTAAAAAAGGTGTTATTTTAAATCGGCTTGTAATGAAAGATTTTTCTGAATACAAATCCCTAGATATCTTTCGCAGATCCACGTTCAGGGAATATCGTTAATCTAATCCCTAACCAGATCCTTAAATGCACTTTTTAACC
>CAJWPW010000133.1 GCA_913045415.1 uncultured Fidelibacterota bacterium
CCATCAAATCGAATAGAGTAAAATCGGTTCTCAAATACAGATTCTTTATTAGCTGTAAAATAAATCTTCTGTGCATCTTCATCAATGTAATTGATGGCTGATACCTCCCACTCACCTTTGGTAATAGGCCAGGAGTTAGAACCGGAATGTTTTGCAATCCAAATATGCTTATATCCTGAATTTTCTGATATCCAGAGGATTTTACCATCTTTCATAAATTTTATCTGTTCATGGTTTTCTAGCCAGCCATCTGGGTCAGATTCTGATAATACTTTCATGGATCTCCCAGTTTGACGATCGGCGATAAAAATATCCCAGTTCTTCTGTTTCCGGTCCATTTTCAAAAAGGCAACTTTTTCATTATTAACCCATTCCATCCAAGGTAAATAATCATTGTCTACTTGAGCGTATTGAATCCATTTTCGCCCAGCACCTTTAATACGAAGAATCCCAATTCTTAAGGTTGGATTTGTTTCTCCTGCTTTAGGATATCGTATTTTTTGTATTTTTGGATATAATCCCATTTCATCAA
Source organism: uncultured Fidelibacterota bacterium (assembly GCA_913045415.1). Next base: position 533 of record CAJWPW010000133.1, read on the forward strand.
ATAGAATAAACTCAGGGACCTTGGCTTCATTTTCTTCCCAAAAAGCAATGGATTCACTATCCGGTGACCAACGATAGCCATCATACCCAGTTAATTCTTCTTCGTAAAGCCAGCCGAAATGACCATTAAAAACTGTTTTAGATCCTGATGATGTAAGCCTTCTTTCGCGCTTCCTTTTAAACTCATAAATGTAAAGGTTATTGTCTTCTCGTACATAAGCAACCAGTTTGCCATCAGGGGAAAATTTTACATTTCGTAGATTCTTGTTATTCTCACTAATCGGGGTCAGAGTTCCCAAACTCAGATTATAAATAAAATAGGTACCGCTATTTGAATGACGCCATATCTTTCGTGAATCAGTTTTTACTAAAAGTTTATCTCCAGATTTCGCAAATGATAAACTACTCACATCAAGATCATCACCTTTCAAAGTAAAAGCCGTACTATCTAAAAATAGTGTTGTATCCATACTAGGCAACGATACTTTATACCATGATTTCCAATTATCACCTTTACCACGATACACATAGGCATCTTCATTGGGAACAGGAATTGTCCAACCCAACGAGGCGATCTCAAAAGGCGAATTTAATACCGCTTCTTCATAACTCAGCCATACACCTAAAACAGGTTTAATCAACACAATTAAAAGACTGATCTTAATCAATTTCACTATTAAAGTTCTCCTTTAACTATATCTAGGAATTCCACCATCATTTCGAAGGTTAACCTTTTTGTATTTACATTTCTTGGACTAGGATGGAATGCACCATACAGGATGAGCCCATTTGGTAATACATATCGCACACCATGCCCAAATTTAAAATCCTTCATTTTTAATGGAAATGTTTTACGAACAAATTTTAAACAGGAATCAAATCCAATCTTTCCCAATCCTAGAACAATTTTTAAATCAGGTAATAATTCAAATTCGCGAGCCAAATAAGGCTCACAATTATCTTTTTCTTCAGCAGTGGGTTTATCTCCAGGAGGAACACATTTCACAGCCGCCGTGATATAACCATTCAATTCCAATCCATCATCTCGATGGTCTGAATTCGGCTGATTAGCTAAACCAGCATGATGCAGGCATTTAAATAGGAAATCTGCAGATTTATCACCCGTGAATACACGCCCCGTTCTATTGCCGCCATGAGCAGCCGGCGCCAGTCCCAAAATCATAAGTTTCGCATCAGGCTTTCCATACCCCGGGACTGCCTTCCCCCAATAGTCCCAATCCATATAGGATTTTCGTTTTTCTTTAGCAATTTTCTCTCGGAAGGCTGTTAATCTGTCACATTTACGACAAGCTGTGATCTCTTTTTCTAAATGAATCAAAGTCATTCATCTGCCATTAATAAAACTTTTCCAAAATTCTTTCTGTCAGAGATATATTGGTGTGCTTCTGCTGCTTTTTCCAAAGGAAAGATCGTATCCACTTTCGGTGAAATGATACCATCATCTAACCATTTCAATAATAAACTCCCATACTTTTTCACAAGATCTTGTCTTTTTTGAATCAATCCCAAATGAAACCCAAATACGCCTTTATTTTTCGACATGAGATGCATAGGATTGAATTTTGGCATACCTAGATATTCTGGAATGATCTTTAAAATATTCTTTTTTGTTCCCGGTGCAGCCTTACTAAATCCGTAAGAGATTAATCGGCCAAATTCTGCCAAACATCCATAGCTATCTTTCAACGCCTTACCTCCCAATGAATCAATAATAACATCTGCGCCATTTCCATCAGTAATCTCTAATACACGATCCTTAAAATTTTCCGACCTGTAATCGATCACATGTTCTACACCCATTTCATGAATTTGGTTATGTTTCCATCCAGAACAAGTTCCAATGATCTTTACACCCAAATGTTGTGCAATCTGTAACGCAGCTATACCGACACCTCCGCCAATCCCATGAATAAGGAACCATTCATTTTCCCGAATGGCAGCCTGGTGAACCATCATGAAATAAGCAGTAAGATAATTAACTGGAATAGCAGCTGCCACATTCAACCACTTTTCATCGATAAAGAACAATTGATTCAACGGCACATTTGTATGCGTCGAATAACCATGAAATCGAGACAATCCCACAACAGCACGTCCAACAAGGTTTTTGGTTGAGTCTTCTCCGGTCTTTTCGATTATTCCTGCAATCTCGAAGCCCGGAACGTAAGGCGGTTTTGGTGCAGTAGGATACAGCCCCATCCTGCCCATAATATCGGCAAAATTAATTCCGGAATACTTTATTTTAACACAAACTTCACCAATTATTGGTTCTTTGAGAGAATCAGGTTTTAATTTTAAAACATCGGGCACACCGTGTTTTGTTACAAATATTGATTGGCATTCAGTCATAATGAAGCCTTGAAGTTAAATCCGTCTTGCTCATTGTTTCATCAATTACCATACTTTAAATTTGCCTCCCGTTTTCCACGGTATATTTTCCACTTTTATCAATTTATAATTATGAAAGGTATTTTATGGGACTGATGACATCCATGCGTGAAAAGATGCATGTTGTTTTGTGGGCATTGCTCGCAATGTTTATTTTAAGTATGACTATCGGCGGACTTGTCGGTGGTGCTAATGTTTTGGATATCCTTGCAGGCAACGTTGACCCCAGAACAACCATTGCACAAATCAACGGGGAAGATATCTCACCCGATTACTTTAACCAACTAGTGAGTCAACAGTTGGAGCAAGCCCGATCGAATGGGCAAAAATTAAATGATTTCCAGATTCGCCGTGCACGAGATACGGCTTGGGATAATATGCTTCAGGATGTATTGGTTTCACAGGAAGTTAAACGATTAAATATTTCTGCATCTGATGAAGAGGTGATGTACCACCTTGAAAATAATCCCCCTCCCTTCCTGCAACAAAACCCAAGCTTCCAGACGGATGGGGTTTTTGATTGGGATAAATACCGGACTGCTTTGGCAAGTCCCCAAGGCGATGAATGGCTTCCAATTGAAGCGTTTATGAAAAACACTTATGTCCCAAATTTTAAACTGCAAAAATTGCTGGATGGAAGTATCATCATTACGGAAAGAAATATAAAGGATGAATTTATTAAGCGAAATGTGAATTATACAATTTCAGGAATTCATATTACATCTGGGAAAGTACCCGTTGAGGAATCCGAACCCAGTGACAGTGAAATTCGCGAAGAATATAAAAAAAGTAAATCCGATTTTAAGCATGATGAACTTCGTTCTGTATCCTACGTTTCATGGATAAAAGAACCAGCAAAGAATGATTCTGTCTCGGTTCAAAAACTGGCAACTGCAATTTATGAACGCGCAAAGGAAGGTGAAGAATTTGCAACTCTGGCTAATGAATACTCTGTAGATCCAGGAAATGGAGGTACGAAAGGTGGCGACTTGGGATGGTTCGGAAAAGGGCAAATGGTCAAGGAATTTGAAAAAGCTGCATTTACTGCGAAAAAAGGTGAGATTATTGAACCTGTAAAATCCAATTTTGGATATCACATTATCTATGTGAGAGATAAAAAAATAGATAATGGCGACGAAAAAGTTTTAGCATCTCATATTTTACTAAAAATTGAAATCAGTTCAACGACCTTATCTAATCTAAAAAGGGATGCTACTCTATTTAGCTATGATGCACAAGATAACGGATTTTCTTCAGCCGTATCAGAACACAACCTTAAAATTGGGAACCATAAAAAATTGGATGAAGAAGGTTTTTCAATTAAAGGACTTGGAGGTCTTCGTGCAGGTGTTCGTTTCGCATTCAACGGTAATGTGGGTGATGTATCTGATATTTTGGAGAATGATCAGTATTTTTCAGTATTTACACTGGATACAATTATTGCACCTGGATTCAAATCATACGAAGAAGTCCAAGCACAATTAAAAGGAACCCTGAAGAAAACAAAGGTCATGGCAGCCACTCTGGATGAAGCAAATAAATTGTTACTCACTATCTCAGGAAAAGATATGAAACTGGATGATGCCATCGATGATGACTCAGAACTAGACGCCGTCAAAAATGAATCCAAACAACTGGTTCAGGGTTTTACATCCATTGGACGGAGT
>CAJWPW010000134.1 GCA_913045415.1 uncultured Fidelibacterota bacterium
CTTATAGAATTAAATACGATTATGCCGGTTTTCCAGTCAGAAAATGGAAATTCGATCGATACTTTCTTTGATAATCTTGAAGATGATGGATGCCTTGGAGCCGTATTATTCAGAAACGAAATTGACCCAAGCCAACCAGGACATTGGGGAGACGACGCCACGGTAGAGGAAGTATTACACACCATCAATTCTTGCGGGCACGTGGAAGTCTATCCTTCCCTTTATGCTCTGGAACCAAACTCGTCTGATCTGACTGATGCCATGGATATGGCTCGAGGTGGTCAATTCATCACTATTCCGGATCCTTATCCAGATGAAGCCTGGTATCACTACGATGATTGGACCTGCGAATACGACTGCATGGCCATGGAATATTTATATTGGTGCATCGTCACAAATATGGGCATTCTTGCAGATGCACAAACATGTGCCGGCATTGCAAACGAATGGGAACCTTGTACACCGGAATTATTTGAATCAACTGATACACTCATGTTCAATTTGGTAACCAACCCAGAGAATATGCTTCCACAACTAGCACCAGACGGGAATTATTGTCCGGCTAATGTGGAAATCACAAAAAATACCAATCCGGTGTCTTTTTCAATTTTATCCAACTACCCCAACCCATTCAATCCAACCACAACGATTCAGTTTTCTGTAAGTACATTGACCATTGCGTCCCTAGGTATTTATGATATATCCGGCAGGCTTATCGAAACATTAGTGCGTGGTGATTTTGAAGCCGGTGAGCATGAGGTAATTTGGAATGCTTTAAATCATTCCAGCGGGATTTATTTTGTGGAATTAACCTCGGGGAAAAATCGATCGGTTCAAAAATTGGTTTTGCTAAAGTAAACTTTTTGTCTTATTGTCTAACCTAATGTTAGATGAACACCAGTTAAGGAAAACCCTTAGCCACCTTGATGGCCGGGGTTACAAAGCCTATAAACAGATACAAGGTCGATTCGAATTCCCTGATTTTGAATTATTGATAGACCATGTTCAGGGTGACCCTTTTGCCCAACCCTCCAAAATTCGCCTGCGAGTTCAACAGGAAATTTCGCAAATCCCAGAAGAATTATGGACAAACTCCATCCGACAAATTGCACTGGAAGATTTTGTGGCTCGTGCTGTTCGCGATGCTATCAAAGAAACAGTGACACCTAAAAAAGGGACTGGTAAAAGTGGGCTCATTTTTATTGACGCGGGCAAGCAGGAAGTTTTAGAACGAACTGCTTTTGTCATTACAAAAGATTGGGTTGAAGCCCGAATACAGATTGGTCTCCCGGCCAGGGGTAGAACTATCCTGGGACAGGAAGCCATTGAAATACTATGTCAGGAGATTCCAATTATCGTTGAGAAATCTCTTAAATGGAAATATCTGGATAAAAATGCCTGTAAACTTTTCGTTGATTGTGTGGAAAACCAAGAATCCATTCGCAAACAATTGGATCACGCAAACCTATCTGCCTTTGTGGCCAATGGTTCCATTTTGCCTAGGGCTTCAGGCATCAGCGACCGTCCATTGACTGGTAATAATTTAGTGGAATTCCAATCACCTAAATCTCTCGAAACATCTTTCCAATTAATAAATCCACTCCCTAACGGTGAAACTGTAATACATGGTCTGGGTTTCCCCAAAGGAGTCACTCTGATTGTAGGTGGCGGCTATCATGGAAAATCAACTTTACTAAAAACGTTAGAGAGGTGTGTTTACCCCCACATTCCCACTGATGGCCGGGAGTATGTTATCACGAATCCAAATGCAGTTAAAATTCGTGCTGAAGATGGTCGCCGAATTGAGAAAGTGAATATTGACCCTTTCATTACCAACCTGCCGCAGGATATTAAAACCGATTCATTTTGCAGCGATGACGCCAGTGGGAGTACAAGCCAAGCCGCCAACATCATGGAAGCCATTGAAGTTGGCTGTGATCTTCTCCTATTGGATGAGGATACATCCGCCACAAACTTTATGGTTCGAGATGCTCGAATGCAGAAACTAGTTCAAAAAGATCAGGAGCCAATTACACCATTTGTCGATCGAATTCGGGAATTGTATGAAATTCAAGGTGTTTCTACTATTCTGGTTATGGGTGGGTCCGGTGATTATTTTGATGTGGCGGATACGGTGATCAAGATGAAGGATTATGTAGCACATGATGTGAGTGATGAAACTCAAAATATTGTAAAAAATTACCCGACCCAAAGACAGGTTGAAGTTCCAAAACCAATAGAACAGATATCCGGACGCATCCCCTTTTCTTCTTGTTTCAATGCAACTCGAGGCAGTAAAAAAGTAAAGATTGATATTCAAGGAAATGATAAAATTATTTATGGGACCGAAACCATTGATCTTCGATTTGTAGATCAACTGGTGGAAATGAGTCAAACCCGGGCCATTGGCCATGCTATTTATATGGCTTCACAATTCATGATGAGAGACTCTGAATCTCTACAAGACATAGTTGAATCATTGGAAGATTATTTCTATCAAAATGGTCTCGATTCTCTCGATCCTTTTTATGAAAAAGAAAAGCATCCTGGTAATTATTCACGCCCTCGTAAATATGAAATTGCAGCAGCTATTAATCGGATAAGATCCCTAAAAATAATATTTAGCTCTAGATAGCTTTAATAATTCTCATTTTCCTATGTAAATTTTTCATCTTGAATACTTATGGATAACCCTGCATTAACAATCGGTTTAGCCATGGCTTTGGGAATGATGTCCCAAGTTATTGCCCGAAAATTTCATCTTCCTGGGATTGTTGTTCTACTCGCTGCCGGTGTCATTTTTGGCCCCGATGGATTAAGTTGGATTCAACCTTCTTCCATGGGACCAGCCCTGCAAATCATTGTGGGATTCGCTGTGGCGGTGATTCTCTTTGAAGGTGGATTGAATCTTCGAATCAGTCGCATCAAACGAGAAGGATTAGCTATCCGCGGGCTCATTACGATTGGTGCACTAATTACCCTCATTGGCGGTACACTAGCTACGCTTCTTATCCTGGGATGGGATTTTCGTACATCCATCCTCTTTGGAACTTTAATTATTGTAACAGGGCCCACTGTTATTACACCGTTGCTTAAAAGGGTGCGACTTCATCATGGTGTCAGTACGGTCTTAGAAGCAGAAGGGATTTTGTTAGATGCCATTGGCGCAATCGTAGCTGTAGTTGCATTAGAGATTGCTCTCAGCCCTTCCGGACTTTCATTCATTAAAGGGCTTTTTCATATTGTTTCCCGACTTACCATTGGTACAATTATGGGAATAGCAGGTGGTGGTTTATTAACACTTTTATTTCGAATACGAAAACTAATCCCAGATGGATTAGAAAATGTTTTTATTTTGAGTTGGGTTTTCGCATTATTTCAACTTGCCAATACAGCAAGTCCGGAGAGCGGTATCGCCGCAGTAACCATTGCCGGAATGACCATCGGAAATTCAAAAACATATATTCAAAGAGAATTATTAGAATTCAAAGAACAGCTAACGGTACTCATGATTGGGATGTTGTTTATTCTACTTGCAGCGGATGTGCGAATCACAGATATACAATTGCTTGGATTGAAAGGTGTATTGACTGTGCTATTCTTGATGCTTGTTATTCGGCCACTATCCGTTTTCGCTGCCACTGCCAATTCTGATTTAGACACACGGCATAAATTACTTTTATCATGGATTGCACCCCGGGGGATTGTTGCGGCTGCAGTGGCATCACTGTTCGCATTCGAATTAAATCAACATGGGTATGATGGTGCCCAACTGCGAGCTTTGGTATTTTTACTAATCACAATGACAGTTTTATCCGCTGGTATCACGGGTGGATGGATTTCATCCCTGCTGGGCTTAAGACGAAAAAGTGAATCGGGTTGGATTATTCTGGGGGCACACGAAGTAGCACGGCTTTTAGCACGGTTATTGAAGCAGGGGGGGAATGAAGTGATCTGTATTGACGAAGATCCCAATGCTTGTCGATTGGCAGAAAATGAAGGGATCAAAGTTTTTTATGGGAATGCCCTTGGAGAAAGGACATTACAACGGGCAGAACCGGACATCCGCAAAGGAATTATTGCTTTAAGCGGAAATGAGGAAGTGAATTTTATTTTTTCTCAACGCGCAAAATATCTCGGTAAAGAAATGATCATTTTAACCGGCATTAAACAAAAAGATGAAGGGATCACATCTAAAATGATTGCAGAAACTGGGGGAAGAATCCCGTTTGGTCGACCCGTGGACATTGAAATATGGTCCAACTGGATACGAAAAGGGTATACAAAGTATTCTTCTTATGAAATGGACCAAAATCTCAATTTTGATGTTTCTGATGCATCTATGGTGGGACTTATTCTCCCTATAGTATCTGGCCGGCTTGGCTCTTTGATTCCAGTGGATGACCATCTTAAAATAAAAAAAGGTGATTTTGTAACTTTTCTAATTAATACCCAAAAAGAAGCTGAAGCAGATGCTTGGTTCAAATCACATGGGTTTAATCCTGGAAATATTTCTGGACCGGGACTGGCTCTTTATGCCCAACTGCATACCCAATAAATTGGATAGAAAATTGGAGTATTGAAT
>CAJWPW010000135.1 GCA_913045415.1 uncultured Fidelibacterota bacterium
TATTTTTTAACTATGATAAAAACGAATAAAAAGTCGAGAAACTTTATCCGGTTCATCCTCGTCGATATTGTCTTGATATTGGGGGCACTCTATATTGCCTTTTTATTAAGATTTGATTTTTCAATCCCTGACCATATAGGATTGGATTATGTTGAGTTTCTACCCATCATATTAACTGCAAAATTAATTTCATTTTTTATTTTCGGTATGTACAAGGGCATGTGGCGGTATACGAGCATTGCTGATTTTATTAATATTGCCAAAGCCTCTTCTCTCGGATCTTTAATGGCACTTGCGATGTTAGGTTTAATTTTTGGGCTATCCGGATTTCCTAGATCCGTTTTATTGATTGATTATGCTTTGTGTACAATCTTTTTAGGTGTCAGTCGTGCAAGTGTTCGAATGTATTTTAGTAATATATCCCAAACCCAAAGAATTGTAGGTCAAAATACATTTTTAAAAGGTCGTAGAAAGTTGATTATGATTGGGGGCGGTGATAGTGCTGAAAAAATAATCAGAGAAATTCGTGATAATAAGGGAATGAAATATGTAGTTGTAGGGATCGTAGATGATGATGGCTCAAAAGTGGGCGCCACAATACATGGAGTACCCATCCTTGGACCCATAGAAGAGTTGGATAAATTTAAAATTCCATTTGACGAAATTATTATTTGTATTCCCACCGCATCCAATATAGAAATGCGCAGAATTGTTGCCATTTGCAAGGCAGTGGGGAAATCATATCGTACCGTTCCAACTTTTTCTGAATCAATCGATGGTAAAGTTTCCATGAAATCAGTTCGGGAAGTATCCATGGTTGACCTACTGGGGCGAAAGGAAGTAGAATTAGATCGTTCATCAATTTCTCAATATATTTATGGGAAGCGGGTTTTGGTCACAGGTGCCGGTGGGTCAATCGGGTCTGAGTTAGTGCGAAATTGTTTAACATATGATCCAGAACTTTTAGTGTTGTTGGATCAAAGTGAACATAATTTGTTCATGATTGAAAGAGAATGTACCGAAAGTAAGCATCCCGTTTCATTCCAACCCATTTTAGGGGACATTCGAGATAAAATCCTTCTTCATCGCGTTTTCGCCTCATTTAAGCCCCATGTGGTGTTTCACGCAGCTGCTTATAAACATGTACCCATGCAGGAAGATCACCCATGGGAAGCAATTCTGACAAATATTCAGGGTACCATTAATTTAATTGATGTCTCAGAGGATTATGGTGTGGAGCGATTTGTACTTGTATCTACAGATAAAGCAGTGAATCCCACCAACATAATGGGCGCAACAAAGCGCGTTGCAGAAAAATTGATTCAAAGTAAATCAACCGATTCTCAAGTAAAATATATGGCCGTTCGATTTGGGAATGTAATTGGGAGCTCTGGGAGTGTAATTCCTACTTTTCAGAAACAAATTCAAAATGGGGGTCCCATCACCATAACAGACGCCAATATGCAAAGGTATTTTATGTCCATTTCGGAAGCGGCGCAGTTGATTTTACAGGCGGGGGCTATGGGATCCGGTGGCGAAATATATGTGTTGGATATGGGGAAACCAGTTAATATAAAAGATATTGCCTATGAACTGATTCGTTTAAGCGGCTTGGAACCGGAAATTGATATCGGAATTGAGTATATTGGGATGCGACCGGGGGAAAAAATGTTTGAAGAGTTACAAACCCATGAAGAAAATATTATTGATACGGGCCATGATAAAATATTGGTGTTAAAAAATGGGCAAGGTGATAACTGGAATAACCTGCTAAATAATGTATCTACGATTGTAAAATCTGCCAGATCTTATAACTATGGCCAAGTAACACAAGAATTAAAGAACTTTATCCCGGAGTATGTTCCAGATGCAAAAACAACACAACAAAGATTAAAATCCTCTATCATTGAAGAAAACTAAACTAAATCAATTTATTTGCTTGTTAATGGTTGCTCATGTATGTCATGGGCAATTTTTTTATATAGATGATCAAGAAAGCAAATACTGGCTCCAAACTAATTTTAGCTCCTTCAATAAATCGGATATATTCCCCTCAAACAAGTGGCTTACTTATGGTATTAATAAAAATATAAGACAAAAAGAGGGCCATTCTTTTGGTGCATTCATTCACCTAAAAAATCAAAATAATTTAAAGGGAATTATTCAAAAATCGGATTATATTGGTAATGGGCTCCTCTCAGCATACAGGTATACCTCACCCCATATTGAAATTATGAATACCATGTTTTTTACCGATGATGTCAATAATGCTGAAAGAGGGTTTGTTCGAACAATTAAGAATGTAACCATGTACACAAACCAGGCGTATTTAAAATTGAATAACCAATCGGATAAATTTAATTATTCACTCAAGATTGGTCGGGATTTTATAACGGTTGGGCATAGTTTTAACTCCAATTTATTCATCAGTGATTTTTCACGCCCGTTTGATCAGTTTACTTTACATGCAGAATTAGGGAAATTGAATGCATTATTTTCCGTAATTGAACTGGATACTATCATGGACCATAATCGGTATTTATATATCCATAGTTTTGGATATAAATCTAAAAAGTTATCCATTACAGTAGGTGAATCAGTTCTTGCTTCCGGTGTGTCTAAACCCATCAATATTCAATTTCTCAACCCATTTAGTTTTTGGGCATGGGAGAATCTGGGGAGTACAACAAAAGGGTTAAATGCATTTTTATATGCAGGCATTACCTGGCTACCAAAAAATGGATTAAGGATTTATGGGGAAACAATAATTGATGATATTAATTTTCATCAGGATGATGCTTTTTATCTCAACCGATTTGGGTATTTAATCGGAGTGCAAAGAACTGGGTTTCCCTTTGAATCATCCAATTTATGGATAGAGTATTCCAATGTATTACATCAGGTGTATCAATCCTATCACCCAACCCATATTTATACGCACAGAGGATTTCCCATCGGTCATTTTTTAGGAAATGATTTTATCAATATAAAGATTCATTATTCCCAATTAATGCAATTCGGCAGGATTAAACCCATTATTGATATTTCATATCTCATGGATGGCGCCAATGGATTAGAAACTCGATTTGACAATCCTTGGGAAACAGAAGAAGGAGAATTTTTAAAAGATTATATTCCACCAAAGCATCCGTCCCCTCCTGTCACCACTTGGATAGAATCAGAAGTCGGCGCTGAGATTAAAATCGGTATTGCAGCATATTTGACTATCACTGCCCATTACCAGTTAAAGTCTATGGAGAAAGCGTCCGTTACTGATATGGGTATAGGTATTCGATTTTGGTCCTATTTTCAATTGCCATTTAATAAATAGCCCATAAATAGATGACTGATTTAGCCATCATTACGGAAGAATTTCGGCCGTCAAAAAAAGGAGGCATTGCAACCTGGGCGCATGGTCTTGCATTATATTTTGGGGAGAAAAATGAATATAATGTAACGGTATTTGTAAAAAAACGCGGAGGAATAAATCAAAAAACACTCTCACCAAAATTACCATTTAAATTAATACTTATGGGTGGGAGGGATTGGTCAAAATTTAAAAAATGGTATATTTCCTATTATTTGAAAAAATATATTCAAAAATCCCAAAACCCGGTTATCATTTCTGCAACATGGGAATTGGCTCAAGGGATATTAAGGTATAAAAAAAAATATCCATTTTCTCTCATCACAATATTACATGGGCTAGAAGTAACCCGTCTAAATTCACAAAAGTATAATAAAAGAATTCCGCAGTTTCAAAATGTACTTAAATATTCAAATCAAATTATTACAGTAAGCAATTATACAAAAATGGAAGCGTTATCTATTGGAGGAGATCATAAAATTGAAACGATACCGAATTTTGTGGATACCAATGATTTTTATCCTGAATCAAAAACCAATTGCCGGAGGCATTTCAAATTTGATCAGAATGAAAAAATCCTTTTAACACTTTCTCGTTTGGTAAAAAGAAAAGGGCATGCTATCGTAATAAATGCATTACCCGCGGTTAAAGAAACTTTCCCCAATATTAAATATGTTATTGCTGGTGATGGAGATCAATCGTATAAAGAAGAATTAAAACAATTGGTTGTTGAATTAGGGCTCGAGAGTAATGTTTTATTTTTAGGTTACATTCATGAGAATCAAAAACGACTGTTATATAATGCTTGTGATATTTATATCATGAATAGCATGGCAACAAATGAAAAGGGTGACTCTGAAGGGTTTGGCATTACATTTTTAGAAGCAAATGCTTGTGGGATACCTGTCATTGGTACTACATCCGGGGGGATTGGCAATGCAATTAAAAATAGAGTAAATGGATTAATGGTGTCCCCAAATAGCCCGGTGGAAACAACAAATGCCATATTGGATTTATTTAATGATTCACCCTTGTATAGTGAAATTTCATTGAGTGCTGTTTCAAGGGTAAACAAACAATTTAGCCTTTCTCATATCGGGGAAAAATATCAGCAAATAATATCAAGTCTTTATAATTCGCAATGATAAAATAATTACCTTAAATTCCTCGCCATTATGGTGAATAAAATCCCCCAAAAGGTTAATCAATGAATT
>CAJWPW010000136.1 GCA_913045415.1 uncultured Fidelibacterota bacterium
ATTGTTGCTTTAAATATGATAGATCTGGCTCGTAAAAAATCAATTATGATTGATTCTGGAAAATTGAAAAATGATCTTGGGATATTTGCCGTCATTCCTGTTTCGGCTAGATTGAACGAAGGCATCGATGATTTAAAAAAAACCATTACCCAAGTCATGAATTATAACGATGAAACACCCACGGTTTTCCCAATTCCGGAACCGATTCAAAATGCTATTTTACCTCTTCAAAATTGGTATCAGGATACATTTAAATTTTCGGAAAATTTATCTCGCTCTTTTGCAATTCGCACGGCATCTAATGGTACCACCCAAGGTATCGAGCCGCCGGACCCTCAATTGATTAATGCCTGTAAAATGGATTTGAAAATGATTGGATTCCCATATGAAACATTGGAACCGACCCTCCGGTATCATTGGCTAGACCAAGTTGTGCCCCCATCAGAAATTCCCATAGAAAAAAAGTCAAAAAGTGAAAAAACAGATGAAATATTGACCCATACCTGGGGTGGACCGTTAATCTTCGTTGGATTATTGGCTTTCATATTTCAAGTCATTTTTTCGTGGGCTACTGTACCAATGAATCTGATAGATGTTGGTATAGCCCAATTGGGGACTTGGCTCGCTCATCATTTACCAACCGGATTATTGAGTGACTTATTGGTAGAAGGAGTCATCGGTGGTGCAGGAGCTATTCTAATATTTTTACCCCAAATATTAATTCTTATCTTTTTTCTGACTATGTTGGAAGATTCTGGCTACATGGCTCGTGTTGCTATCATGATGGACAAAGCCATGACTAAGGTGGGGCTCCATGGCAGATCCGTTTTACCTCTCATGAGCGGTTTTGCATGTGCGATTCCCGGGATTATGTCCACTCGAACTATCGATAGTTGGAAAGAACGGCTCGTGACAATTATGGTTTTACCACTTATGAGTTGCAGTGCCCGGTTACCTGTTTATACACTTATGATTAGTGCCTTTATTCCCGATACTGAGGTATTCGGTATTTTTGGCTTGCAGAGTCTCACAATGGTGTTAATGTATTTCCTTGGAACCGTAACAGCAATGATCTTGGCACTCTTTTTTAGTAAATGGATAAAAACAGAAAGGAAATCATCCTTCATTATGGAATTGCCGCCCTATCGCATTCCTTTAATGAGATCGGTGTTTCGACAGGTTTATACTCGAGGTAAACTCTTTGTAACCGATGCTGGAAAAATTATAATGGCCATTTCCATTGTTTTGTGGTTTTTGGCATCGTTCCCTAAAATAGATTCAAAGAACGATGAAACAAAATCCATCCATTCCAGCTATGCTGCTGATATAGGGAAAGCCATAGAACCCATGATAGCGCCATTGGGATTCGACTGGAAGATCGGTTTGGGTCTGGTTACATCCTTTGCAGCACGGGAAGTTGTCGTTAGTACTTTAGCTACTATCTACAATGTAGAAAATGATGGGGAAGATATGATTTCTTTATCCGATGCTATGAAACGAGATAAGGATCCTGATACTGGAAAATCAATTTTTACGCCATTAGTAGCACTGAGTCTCATGGTCTTCTATGTGTATGCCGCTCAATGTATGGCTACATTTGCCATCGTGAAACGGGAAACCAATTCCTGGAAATGGCCAGTTTTTATGGTGATTTACATGACAGGACTCGCCTATTTTAGTTCACTCATTGTGTACCAAGGCGGATTGATGATGGGATTCTCATGATCCAGGAAATTCTCGGTGGACTTATTTTGATAGTTGCGGTAGTCATGATCGTAATTCGATTCAAAAAACAGGTAACGGTGGGTGAAGGCAATCATCAATGCGATGATTGTTGATTAGATTAGGTCTTTTTCTCCATTTTTATTGAATGGGATTCGGATCGCTGGATTTCTTTGTATCCTAATTTTTCATATAGTTTCTTTGCAATTTTGTTTTTTGGAACAACATTTAAAGAAAAAGTTTTACATCCCAAAATTTTGCCTTGATTTTCAATTGCATTGACCAATTTTGTGGCTAAGCCACATTTCCGGTTTGATGGGGCAATAAATAGATGGAATAAATGCGCGTTATCTTCACTGACTCTCATGCTTATATGGCCAATGATCCAATCGTCCAGTTTTAGTACAATCGTCGTTGTTTTATCCACCATGTCAGCATGGGAGACTGAAACCCATTTTTTAAATTTGAAAGGAAAGGAGAGGGAAGGCGAAACAAAGTTTAATGCCTTTGGATTCTGAAACCAGTTTTTTAAAACAGCTTCAATTATACGGCAATCTTCTTTCCGTGAATATGAGATTTCTTCTAAAGTATATTCTTGCTCAGACATTGGTGAATTTACCTGTGTTTAACTACTTGACTCTATCAAGAATATCTTGAAAAATTAATACATGAAGAAAGCACTCACTCCCATCGAAAAGTTTAAAGAAGGAGATTCCATCCAAGGTTTTTATCTTTGTGTACAAAAAAATCTTCGTCATACCCGCAATGGTGATCTTTACCTTGATCTTGAATTACGGGACATCAGCGGCCATATTTCTGCCAAAATTTGGGACTCTGTTGCTGACTTGAATGAAAAATTTGAATCCGGGCATGCTGTGGTTGTTTCTGGAGATGTGGAATCATTCATGGATCGGCCGCAATTGGTAGTTCACAAGATCAATAAAGCTACAGTTCAGCATTATAGCAGATATGGTTTTGATCCGGCATTAGTGGTACCATCATCCAAAAAAGATCCCAACAAAATGTGGAAGGATATTGAGGGACTCATTAATGGGATGAAAGATGATTATCTTCGAACTTTGGTGAATAATATTTACCAAGCGAATAAAAGCAAACTTATGATCCACCCGGCTTCGGTTAAAATGCACCATAATTTTCGTTCAGGATTCCTTGAACACATACTGACCATGGCGCAAATCGCCAAAAAGATTTCACCATTGTACGATGTGGACCGAGATCTGGTTTTGGGAGGTGTTTTCCTCCACGACATTGGAAAACTTATCGAGATAAATTCCGAATACGAAGCAGAATACACGGATGAAGGAAATCTGATAGGTCATATTGTGATTGGTCGGGACATAATCCGAGATGCTGTCAAAAAGATTAAGAATTTTCCAAGTGATCTTGCTCAAAAAATGGAACATATCATTTTATCTCATCAAGGCCGATACGAATGGCAATCTCCAAAAATGCCATCTTTTCCAGAAGCGCTACTTGTTCACATGATAGATATTCTAGATGCTAAAATGAATCTAATGGATATTGCGTTAAATGAAGACCAGGAGCCTGGAAAATTCACTAATCGCCATAATTATTTTCGTATTCCGCTTTTGAAAAAAGATGAACCTGAATAAACTGGTTCAGGCTGCGATCTTTGCGGCAATGGCCATAGGGCTTGGATTCATGTTCATGCTCGTCCCAAATCTCGAATTCATTTCCGTCACTGTATTTCTTTCCGGATTAACTCTGGGAATGGGTTATGGCACTTTGGTAGGCGGAACGGCAATGTTGATTTATTCTGCCATGAATCCTTTGGGGTCCGGTCTCATATATTTCACTCTTTTATTGGGCCAAATTCTTGCCATGGCAGGCATTGGATTATTAGGTTCAATTTCGAAACAATTTTTAAAAATAGATAATCCTCTTGTTTGTTCTATAGTTGCCGGTGGAATCGGATTGGTGTGTACTCTGTTATACGATGGGGTTACCACATTGACTTATCCCATCAGCGCAGGTTACAATTGGGATGAAACAGTGGCTTATGCAATTTCTGGATTATTATTCACTTTCATGCATTTAGTTTCCAATGCAATCATCTTTTCCCTGGTTGTTCCTGGATATTTAAGGCGTATTTCTCAATAAGATGAAAAAAATAGTAATAATATTTTTTGTATCTTATGGTTTATCTCAACAGATCCAGTTTATTCCATTTGACTGGAGTGGGCAATTTGGGTATGTGAATAAAAACGGCGCAATTATGTGGAATCAAGATTGGCAATCGGGTCGCCTTCTTTTTGATGGCACATGGTCTGTTTATCCTAAAATGTATGGCAATGAGATCGAAGAAGGGTTTGTAAGTCAATCAGCAGATACATCCAATTTTGATTCATCACTAGTAAAATCCTATTTCAAATATGATCAGGGGGATTATTCATTAGACAGATTTTCTTTAGGAACAAATTATACAGGGAATGGACGACAGGTTCATTTTCATGCATTTAAACGTTCATTTTATGGAGCCTATGGTCAGTATAATAATCAATCAAATCAACCCATCCAGCAATCTTATTTAGGGTCCTATGAATCCCAAAAAGGAAAAGAACATGCTGGAATTTCGGTAGGGCATTTTAATACTTATTCTGGGATTGCCGATTCCACAGCACGCGGTCTTATTGATAATCGGATCACAGCTATCAATACTTTTTGGAATCAATCATTTGGTCAATTCAATTCAAAAGTAAACTTCGACCAATTTCTGCAGCGATACGTGATAAGTCATACATTATCATTATATACAGGTGTTAGATACTTGACAAGATCAAGAATTATTGGCGAATTATACTGGAAAGATAATTT
>CAJWPW010000137.1 GCA_913045415.1 uncultured Fidelibacterota bacterium
GAAGTATGAAATTCCCTTTATCATTTTTTTGAATCGTAAATGCAGAACTAAACAAAAAAGATGGAGACATGATATTTCGAATTTCATATTCTGATTGGATTTGAATTGATTGAGATTGCCCATTTTCATCTTCATAATCAAAGGTTAAGTCTATGATTCGACCGGATTCCCCCGATTTAACTGGGTACAGATTCAGAATCTTTCCTGCGATCACATTCCTTTTTTCCTTCAATGATTGTATCAATTCGCCCTGGGTCGCTTTGTAGGTCCATCGGAAGTATTTTTCTTTTTCATCTACATCCCCAATATAGTTTTTCAGCGTTTCTTCAGGAACAATTTCTGGACTACAAAAGTCTGTGTTCGATTCATTTACATCTTTAATTGAGATCAAATAGGGGACTGGATCACCTTTCCAAACATGCTTATAATCTTCGGTAATGCCACCACAGGATTTTGAGTAACGAGCGTCGCAAATTTTATTCTCAAACATGATTGCTTGGCCGAAAGTATCATTGGCGCTTTTGATTGAGGCCTCGGTGCAATTAGCCATGCCCTGATACCGTTGGCAGCAATCATCGTTACAAATATCAAAACCGAGATGACGATGTTTTTGTTCAATATTTGCTAATAGCCAGGATCGAGCCACAATGGTCTGGACCTTTAAAAATTCCGGTGGGCATTGTGCACTCATTTCGGAAGTGGCTACACATTTTAAATAATACTCCAATGGCAATTCATTGACGCAAATCATTTTACCATTTTTAACCTTAAACTCAAGTGCACCCCAATAGGATGAGTTTATTTTTTTCTCCCAATGGAAACCCCGGCCAGCGGGAACACCATTCAATGTGACAAAAGGGTTTTCATGGGGAATGGATGGAATTATTTTGAGTGATGAATTTTCAAATTCAAGTTCAGGAATGACCAGATCCCCATTCACTAAGTTCAAATTTATTTGATTATTATTTTTACATGAAGGATGTAACCGGTTTCCTATTTCAATTTCAAAACATTGGGAATCAGAAAATGAAATATGGATAGATTTAATATCATCTTCAGGCAAAATGAGTCCCACACGGATCAAAGGCTCTTTGTTGGGGATTATACCAGGCGTCAACATTGGGTCATCCACACTTTTGCACCCAGGCCGATTATCGGTGCAGCTCTTAGATTGGACATGAAAATATATTCTTTATTGAATTTGCTGTTAATCAGATAATGATCCGAAATCGCATCAGCAGCATTTGAACATTGGTGCCCTAATTCGTTTATTAACGCTTGATAGATGGCATGGCCATCTATCGATTGAAGGAATTGGGACAGGCGCTGGCCAATGATAATACGGTCCAGTAGCGTATTGATATATGGATGGTCCGTCTGAAGATCACGTCCTACTTGAAATTGATTATTCCACCCAGAGTGAATCGTTGAGATACGTTCAAAAAGTAGGCGTCCTAAAACGTTTCCTATTTTAGAATCAGATATAGAACCCCTTAGTTGATTGATCCCACCCATGGATGCATACTTTTCCAAAGAATGTCCATCAAACATTTTTAATTCGATCGATTTGGCGATCCAGTTAGATGCCTCATCAAAGGGTATGAGGTTTCCCTTAATTTTTAATCCATCTGCGGTTCCTGTGCCGCCACCAAGGTAGTAGGCGTTTTTAACACTCCGAATTTCGCCATTCTCAGCATATTCCTCACCCCATACGCACATATCAGCGTCACTTTCTAATCGTTGGATAGGATGCTCAAGATTGAGCGTTTTTTGAATTTGATCACAAAAATCTGGGATTCGAGGGCCATTTGCCATTATCCGGATTCCTCTACCGTCATTGGTTTTAAGTCCCGGCATAGCAATCGCGACTTGGAATGGTTCATTCTCAGCCAGTAATTGGACCACCTTTAATACGGTTTCAACGTAAACAGTCCCCTGTTGTTTCTCTATGTCAATGATACCTTCATTGTTTTGTTGTGTATCGATTGGTTGGGGCAAAAACTCCGGATTAAAATTATGGTGATCAGAATATTTAATTTCTACCACTGGATGGGCTAAGGTGTAGGTCTTAAGATCCAGTTTTTCTATTATGCTACCGGAAACTTTTGTCGCCCCACCATCAATCCCAATAACCTTCATACCAAGCCGATCATTGTTTTTAAATTCATAATTTGTTTATAAGATTTTTCGATTTGTGCGATTGTGATTGACCCCTCATTCAATAATTCAACAATGGTAGAATGAACTTTTTGTACAATGTCCGGATCAAAAGCAAGGTTGTTCCCAAAACAAAAAATATCTACACCAGCACGAATCATAAGTCGGATGATTGTTTTTAAATCATAATGATTGGCGATGGCACCCATCTGGGGATCATCGCTAATAATGACACCGTCAAACCCCATTTTTTTACGAAGTAAATTAGTTAATATTTTTGATGAAAGTGTCGCCGGTAATTCAGGATCCATTTGCTGATGAAAAATATGTGAGGTCATGATGGCGGGAATACAATCATTATCAATCAATGTTTGATAGGGTATTAATTCTGTTTCTGACCAAGTTTCTGTCACATCCGTAATTCCCACATGGGTATCTCTACCAGCGCTGCCTTGTCCCGGAAAATGCTTGCAGACAGGAACCACATTTTGTGCCAAATGGGATAAAATGAACAATTCAGCATGAGTAGAAACAGACACTGGATTGTTAGAAAAACAACGCTCCTTTTTTGCAATAAAACTATCTGGATTCAAGGATAGGTCCAGAATGGGTGCGAAATTTAAATTGAATCCATTTTTAGATAGTGTAGATGCCGTACGTGTTGCACAAGATTGTGTTTCCACTATGTCATTTAATAGTCCCAATTTGGCCCAACTATTGGACTGAGGAAATCCATACTTTTCTTTGAGGCGATTGACCTGCCCTCCTTCTTGATCTATACCAATGAGTAAGGGAGTAGGGCTGAATGACTGGAGAGCTTCATTGAAGTCTTTAACTTGTTCCGGTGAGAGGATATTATGAGAAGATGGAGGTGATGTGGTTACATTTTGATCATAGAGTATAACACCACCAATGGTTAATCCATTGAGGTGCCGAAAAAAATATTTTGCATCATCCGGAGAAGTCCCGCGGAGGCCAACCATTATCATTTGGCCGATCATTGTTTTTATATCATTGGTTGTGGAATTCATCATTTATAGAAATAAAAGTTAAAGACTTATGGGCGAAGTTCAGTTAATTTTTATGCTATGATTATCCGGAAAATTATAATTTGTTTAGCCCTTTTATTTTCTGCTTGCGCAGGCCCTGGCCAATTTAAATCAAAAAAATCATGGGCAGAATCCACACTAAAAAAACTTACACTTCGAGAAAAGATTGCCCAAATGATGGTAGTAAGCATGAATATGCGATTTATGAATTATGAAAGTGTAAAGTGGCGGGAAATACAAAGGTATATTGCCACCGATGGCATTGGTGTGCTCCATATTTGGTTTGGAGATGCAGGAAGTGCTTTGACGATGCTCAATGAAATGCAATCTAAATCTAAGGTGCCGATTTTGGTGGATGCAGATATTGAGTCCGGGTTGGGTCGTCGCTATCCCGGAGCTGTTACGCTGCCGCCCATGATGGCGATTGCTGCCACAGGAGATTCAAAATATGCTTACGAAGCCGGACGAATTTCTGCAGAAGAATCTCGAGCAGTGGGAATTCATTTCAATCTATCTCCAGTCGTGGATGTGAATAATAATCCCAAAAATCCAATTATCAATACCCGTTCATTTGGTGAAGATCCCGATTCAGTGAATCGATATTCCGTTGAATTTATTCGAGGGCTTCATGATTATGGTATGTTGGCTACAGCAAAACATTTCCCTGGGCATGGAGACACGGAGACCGATTCCCATTCGTCCCTGGCTCAAATCCCCAGTGATTCTTCTCGATTGTGGTCAGTCGAACTTCCTCCATTCCAGCGAGCCATAGATGCAGGGGTGGATGCGGTCATGATTGCCCATGTGAATGCGCCTGACTATCAACCTAATGCTGAAGATCCTGCAACTTTATCTTCATTCTGGATGCAGGATATTCTACGGAAACGCATGGGGTTTAAGGGTGTCATTATTACGGATGCCATGCGGATGGGTGGCATTGTAAAAAAATACTCTAGTGACTATGCATTGATTGAAACAGTGAAAGCAGGATCGGATATAATTATTCAAAATATGAATTTGAAAAAGTCCATAGATACAATTGAAAAAGCGGTGATCGATGGTATTATTTCTGAAAAACGAATTAATGACTCCGCATTAAAAGTGCTAAGAATGAAGGACCGGTTGGGGCTACATCAAAATAAAAATATTTCCATGAATGATACTCACCGATCAATGGGCCGGGCTGCGAATTTCAAAATGGCGAATGAAATAGCAATGCGTGCGATCACCCTTGTAAAAAATGAGAACAGTATTTTACCCCTCAACCCTGGAATCGATGAAACACTTTATGTTGTTGATTTATACGATGGAAAAAATAATCATACAGAAAGCAGTTTTACGAAACAGTTAAAATTAAGTGGAAGGAA